>DATDEG010000188.1:0-20418 GCA_036523465.1 bacterium | reverse complement strand
TAGTTCCCCGGGATCTTGTAGACGCCGGGAATCGCCGCGAAGTTGTGGTATGCGGCCAGGCCGGCGAAGGCTCCGCCCAGCAGGAAGACCAGGAGCGAGAGGGTGACCGGGATGATGCCGCCGTACCGGGCGGCGGCGGGGTTCTCCCCGAGGGCCCGGATCCGGTAGCCCAGCGCCGTCTTCGCGAAGAGTACGTCGAGAAAGACCGCTGCGGCGAGGGCGACGACCGCAGTGAAGGGGACGCCCCACAGACTTGGGGCGTGGAGCGCCAGCGGAAGGCTGATGCTCTCGCCTTCGGCCGTCTCCCCCATGAACGGCCCGCCTTCCTTGATCATGAACGACACCAGCCAGAACAGGATCGAGTTCAGCATCATCGTGACGAGGATCTCACTGACCTGGAGGCGTGCCCGGAGTATCCCGGCGAAGCCGCCGACCGCCGCCCCCGCCGCCGCGGCCGCGGCGACCATGAGCACGATGAGGAGTCCGGGGGGCAGGCCGCCCTGTCCGTCGCCCGCGCGGAGGATGACGGGAACGGCAAACGCCGCGAGGCCTCCGGCGAAGACCTGGCCCGGAAGGCCGATGTTCCACAGCCCTGCGCGGAACGGCACGAGGAAGGCGTAGGTGCAGAACAGGATATAGATCGACCGGTACACGGTCGCCGTCAGGCCGTGTGGATTGAAAAAGGCGTAGGAAAACACTGCGCGGTATGCCGCGACGACGCCGGAGCCGGCCGTGAGGAAGAGCACGCTGGACAGGGCGAGCCCGAGAACGATCGCGGCGATCGCGGTAAGCAGCGCGTAGATCGGAGGCAACGACTGCCGGGGCTCCAGGACGAGCTCGTGCCGGGCGACCCTCACCGCGCGCCGGCCTCTCGGGGGAGCAGTCCGGCCATCATCGCGCCCACGGTGTCGAGGTCGGCTTCGGCGCGCGGCAGGACGGCGCCGAACCGGCCGTCGTAGATCGGCGCCACCAAGTCGCTCAGCGACAGGATCTCGTCCAGATCCTCCGAGATGAGCAGCACCGCTGCGCCGGCGGTTCTCGCGTCGATGAGCGCGGCGCGCACGAACGCCGTGGCCTCGACGTCGAGGCCCTGGGTAGGGAGGTGGGCGATGAGGAGCCGGGGACGGCGGGACAGCACGCGCCCCAGGATGAGCTTCTGGAGATTGCCTCCGGACAGGTGCCGCGCGCGGGCGAACTGGTCGGGCGCCTTCACGTTGTAATCGGAGAGAATGCGTCGGGTCAGCCGCCCGAGCCCGGCGTCGTCGAGCAGGCCGCGCCTGGTGAACGCGGGGTCGAAGTGGTAGGTCAGCGCGGTGTTCTCCACCAGTGAGAACGCGGCGATGGACGCCACCTCGGCGCGCTCGGCGGGAATGTAGCCGATCCCCATCCGCCAGCGCTCCAGCGGCGAGATCCGGGTGACGTTGTGGCCGTCGAAGCGGATCCGCCCTGAGACGGCGGGGCGCAGCCCGGCCAGGACCTGGGCGAGCTCGTCCTGTCCGTTGCCGGTGACCCCGGCGATCCCCAAGATCTCGCGCTCTCTCAGCGAGAACGACACTCCGCGCAGCGCGAGCTGACCCTTGTCGTTGTGCGCCGTCAGATGTTCGACCTGGACCAGCGGCCGGCCGGCTTCGACCGAGTGGTCCGCCGTTCGGAAACTGATGTCGCGACCGATCATCTGCTGGACCAGCCTGTCCTCGGTCGTCTCCGCGGTGCGCGCGCGGGCCACGACCCGCCCCGCGCGGAGCACCGTCACCCTGTGGCTCGCGGCCGTGACGATCGGGAGCTTGTGCGTCACCAAGAGCACGGTGACACCCTGATCGTGGACGAGCGCCCGGAGGCCCTCGAGGAGCGTTTTCACCTCGGGGGGCGTCAGGGCGGACGTCGGCTCATCGAGGATGAGGATCCGGGCCCCGCGGTAGAGCGCCTTGAGGATCTCCACCCACTGCCGCTCGCCTTCGGGCAGCTGCCAGACCCTCGCGCCGAGATCCACCGCAAACCCGTAGCGGTTGCACAGGACCTGGACGTCCGCGCGTGCGCTCCGCAGGTTCAGGAAGCCCCGGACGCGGGGATGTCCCAGTACGATGTTCTCCAGCACGCTGTGCGCCGCGACCAGCCGGCGGGTCTGATGGACCATCCCGATCCCGTGGGCCAGCGCGTCGTGGGGCGACCGGAAGTGCACGCGCTCCCCGTGGAGGTAGAGGGCGCCCTCGTCGGGCGGCACCAGACCGAAGAGGATGTTCATGAGCGTGGTCTTGCCGGCACCGTTTTGGCCGAGGATCGCGTGGATCTCTCCCGCGCGGACCTCCAGGTCTACGTGATCAAGGGCCAGGACGCCGGGAAAGTGCTTCGTGATGTTCCGGGCCGCCAGGATCGGCGGCTCGAGATGCCTGCTATCCCTTCCATCCACATTCAGCACGACTGCGTCACCTCAAGAAGAAGGCTTCTCCGCCCGACCTGGTGAGGACAGGCGGAGAAGCCTCAAACGTCTGCATCGGCGGGCGTGAATCCGGACGCGGCGGCTGACGCCGCACGCGCCGATATCACTTCAGGATGATCATCCCGCTCAGATCGAAGTTGAACTTCCCGAGCAGCCATTCGTCGGTCGGCTTGGTCTTGGCCTGCTTCACCACCGTTCCCTTCGCGGGGATCGGCAGGCCCTTGAGCGCCAGTCCGGTCCCGTTGCTGACGAAGGCATGCGCCTCGAACGGGTCCCACTGTCCCTTCATCATCTGCTCGCGCCGCTGAGCCACGAGCTTCTGGATCGACGCGGGGATGAGCGGCTTCGCCTTTGGGCTGATCGCATCCACGCCGACCTTCATGTTGTTCATGATGTCCACGGCGGACTCGACCGTCCCGTCCGCCAGCGTCATCGTGTCCTTCATCCCCAGGTAGAGGAAGTTGCCCGGGTTCTGCTTGCCGGCGATGAAGTCCTGGACCATGCGGTCGTAGAGCACTTCCCACCGCGTGTCAAAGGAGACGGCCACGGTGTTCGTGCTGGACCAGCCGTAGAAGCCGACGACGTCCATGTCCTTCCCCACGAACCAGAGCTTCTTCTCCTGGGCGACGTCCAGCGGCGAGCCGGAGTCGGTCTGCTGGGTAATCACGTCGACCTTCCGCTGCGTGGCGAGCGTCGAGGCGATCTCGCGCTCCTCGGCGGGTTTGTACCAGTCGCCCACGTACTTCACGTAGACGTTGACCCTCTTGCCCAGGGCCTTCGCGCCGTCCTGGACTCCGAGGTAGAAGCCGGCCGTGCGGCGCAGGACCTGGACGTTCGGGAAGGCGGAGACGACTCCGACGTTCCCGGTGCGGGTCAAGGCGGCGGCGATGAGCCCTTCGAGGTAGAGCGCCTGATACTGCCGCGGGAAGAAGCGGATGAAGTTGCGTTTCGTGCTGACGTCGCTGGCCACGACCGAGGCGAAGTACACGTTGGGATACTTGTCTGCGATCTCCTTGAGAGGGAGTCCCATGAACTCGGCGTTGCCGACGACGATGTTGGCCCCCTGGTTGATGAGCTCCTCGGCGTAGGGAATCGTGAGGTCCGGCCCGACCTCCTCACGGTAGACGTACTTCACGTTCGGGTACTTCTGCGCGATCCGCTTGCCCGCCCGGTCATGCGCGCCCGACCACGTCGTGCCCTTGATCACGCTGAAGTGAAGGATTGCCAGCGTGACGGGTTTCGCCGCCCCTGCCGCAGCGGACGGGCCGATTGCGCCTCCCGACCCTGCGAGCAGGGCGACCAGCACCAGCGACGAGATGATGAGCGGAAATCGCGCGAGTCTCCTGCGCCACTGAAGCCCTCGGTCCATGTCTTGCCTCCCCCTGTCCTGTGCCGAAGTGGGTGAGCGAAGAGAAAGCCGGTGTGGGTTCGGCCTTCGCTAGGTTGCGCAGTTTCCCCTTCGGGCGAAATGAAGTCGAGCGGCGGCTCGTTCAAGAGGTCGATGACGATGCCCCATCGCCTGTTGGTCCGCAGAGATCTCCTCAGGACCGGCCTCGCCCTCGCCGCCGGCTGGGTGCTGGGCGCCGGGGGGATCTTCCGCGTTTCGCCGGGAGCGCGCACGATCGCGTGGCCGTCGGCCCGGCCGGCGCAGCCGCTGCTGGCCGCCCCGGCCTGCGTCGTGAGGCCCGCGCAGACGGAAGGACCCTACTTCGTCGACGAGCGGTTGAACCGATCGGACATCCGTTCAGATCCATCCGACGGAACCATCCGGCCCGGTGCCCCGCTCCGTCTGGTCTTCAATGTCTCACGGGTCGACGGGAGCGCGTGCGTCCCGCTGGCAGGGGCCCTGGTCGACGTCTGGCACTGTGACGCGCTGGGTGTGTACTCAGACGTTGTGGACCGCGGTGTGGATACACGCGGAAGGAAGTTCCTTCGCGGCTATCAGGTAACCGACGCTAAGGGCGTGGCCGAGTTCCGGACG
This sequence comes from bacterium, assembly GCA_036523465.1. GTDB lineage: Bacteria > Sysuimicrobiota > Sysuimicrobiia > Sysuimicrobiales > Kaftiobacteriaceae > Kaftiobacterium. Next base: position 16,000 of record DATDEG010000188.1, on the reverse strand, counting down.
ATCTACCCCGGTTGGTACCAGGGGCGCACCGTGCACATCCACTTCAAGATCCGGACCGCGCCGGGCGCGGTACGAGCATCTGAGTTCACGTCACAACTCTACTTCGATGACACGGTCAGCGATCAGGTCTACGCGCAGGCGCCATACGCGTCCAGAGGCCGCCGGACGACGAGGAACGAGCAGGACGCCATCTTCCGGGCCAATGGCGCGCAGTTGATGCTCCCGCTGGCCAAGGACGGCGCGGGATACGCGGGAACCTTCGCCATCGGACTCCAGATGCCCTGAGCGGGTCCGGGTGGGCCTTGCTCCCGGCCCACCCGGAGCGACCTACGCGATCAACTCACGGTTCCGACCACAGATCGTGGAGATCGATGGCGATCTGACTGAGCCCGATCGTACCGATCCACCGCCTGGCATTCAGCACCGCGATCCCGACAGCCTCGCCGCGGAGGTCCAGGTTTACGATCACTCCCGGGGCAACCTCTCGGCTTCGCTCGACCGCCTCTTCTCGAAAGATCAGGCTCAGCGCATTGGCCTGAGCATCATAGGTGAGGCGCATGGTGCAGGCTACGGCGTGATCGTGGTCGGTTTGCCTTCCTCGCCGGCGTACACGACGAAGAACTTCACCGGAACGGGCCCTCGATTGAGGCCGTTGTGCCAGATGTTCATGACTTCTACTCCACCCTGGCCGGCCTTGTACGTCCGGGCCGGCTGGCCGTCCGCTTCCACGGTCAACTCGCCCTCCAGGATGTAGACGAGGACGGGCACCGGATGCATGTGGCGCCCGACCTGCCCGCCGGGAGCGATCTCGACGAGCCTCGCCGTGAGCTGATTGCGGAACAGCGGAAACTGGATGGGTTGACCGGCCGGTGTGGTCGAAGTCTGGAGGATCGTCGTGACGTTCAGCCCGCTGGATTGCGCCAAAGCGACCCCGCCGAGCGAGGCGATACCCGCCAGAGCCAGCAGCAACGCGGTTCTCTTCGACATCTCGCATCCCTCCCGAGTGGTAGTAGGGCCACTGTAGGCGGGGGCCGTTACCCGAGGATTAACGTTCGTGGCGCGACGATTGACGCGGTGGCTCCGGATTGAGCCCTGGGATGCGGCCGCGCAGGGCGAGCGTCTCTGCCGACGGTGCCACGCCCAGGTCAGCCAGCGACCGCACGCATGCCTCAAAGGCGCGAACGGCATCGGCGCTGCGTCCAAGCGCGAGGTGGCATCGAATCAGGCCGCGATAAGCCTGCTCGGCAGACGAATCGGCCTCGAGCACGGCGAGCCACAGCGCGAGTGCTCTCTCGTAGCGCTCACTGTTCTCCTCGGTTTCGGCCAGGCGGCTGAGCGCCCCGAGGTACTGACGCTGAAGTCGTTCACGCGCGGGTTGAGCCCACTCCTCGAATGGATCGTCCGCGAAGAGAGACCCCCGATAGAGCGTGACTACTTCGGAAAGGCTCTCCGCTTTCACGCTTCCCTCGGCCGAGGAAGCCGTGGCAAGCGCCCGGCGGAAGTGGTCGAGATCGACGTCGAGACGATCTCGCGCGAGCGCCACGGTAGATGTGGAGGCCAGGATAAGGTGCGAGGGCTGCCGGGCCGGTCGCCCCGGCTCGAGAACGCGGCGGAGGTGGGCCAGGGCGACACGGAGTTGGTTGGCGCCGCGCCGCGGATCGACGTCTGGCCAGAGATGCTCGATGATCTCCTCTCGGTGGACCGGCCTATCCTGCACAAGGAGGTACTGGAAGAGCCTGCGGGGGGCTCCGCGCGGCCAGGCGGTCTTGTCCAGCGGAGTCCCGCCGCGGATCACCGCGAACGGTCCGAAGCAGTGGATGGTCAGTCGCGGCAGGACAGATCCGGGCGGTACACGCTGAGCGATTCGAGCTCCGACCGCCGGATGGTCGCGATATCGTGTGAGAGCCTCTGCGGGGGCATGCGACAAGACGAACTCCCAGCCGTCAGGAGTGAGACCTCGAAGGACGGAAAGGACCTGGTCGGTCAACGACCCGGAATCTTCGGGCGTGGCGAAGGAGGAAGCATACAGCAGGCTCACCGCCTGCCAGTGCGCTGCACCGGTTTTGGCGAACGTCGCCGCGGCTTGCAGGCATGGGCCGGGTGATCGCGACGCACGACCGGCGGCGAGGAGGGCCTGACCCCGGCGGAGGAGTCCGAACCGGTTCCCTTGCGCGGCCGCCTCGTTGGCGAGTCGTGAGGCTTCGGTCGCATCCGTCTCAGCCAGCAGGATGCTGAGATCGACGGTAGCCAGAAAGCGCCAGAGACGGTAGGGCGTCTCCGCCTCTCCAGGACCGAGGAGTTCTCGTAGCAGCGCCTCCGCGCGGTCGCGGGCTCCTTGGCTGGCGGCAGCCTGCGCGCTCTTGTGTGCAAGCTCCGCCTTCAGCACCAGGCATGGAACCGTGGCCTGAAGCAACCGGGCATCACTGAGATGGCGCTCGGCTTCGTCGTACCGGTCGAGCGAGAACAGTACCTCACTGAGTTCTGTGTGCAGATGAGCCGCCTCGTGCCACCAGTTCTGCGCGCGGGCGCGGACAATGATGTCTCGGTAGACCTCAACGGCTTCGTGGAATCTGCCCGTAGCCATTAGGAACTCTGTCAACGATCGGGCGCACCAGATCTCCGTGTACGTGTCGCCGCTGGCAATCGCCGCCTCCATGCCTCGGCGGTCACGGTCTTCTGCTCTGGAGAGATCTCCGATCCACAGCGCGATGCGGCCGATGGCGGCGTGGACATGAGCGTGGGGAATCAGCGCGGAATCGGCGAGGCGCGTCTCCAATTCGATGATCTCAGGGAGGGTGCGTGTCAGGAGATCAATCTCGCCTTCCCACGCGGCCGCGTTGACCAACCAGCGGACCGCCATGGTCTCTCCCTCGACGTCACCGGCCGCACGGAGGAGGGGGCGGGCCTGTTGGAGCGATTGGACGGCCCGCCGCGTGGCCCCGGAGATGACCTCGATCAGTCCCTGAATGTAGTACAATCGCGGAGCGGCCCGCCACGCGTCCTCGGGAAGCGCGGCCAGCCATCGGCGGATGGTCTCCACTTGGCCTCGGGCCACGATTCCAATACCGTAAGCGCCGAGCAGGAGTGCCGCCCGTTTTGACTCATCGGCCGCGATGAAGTGTGTCATCGCCTCGTTGACGTCCCCGTGGCGTTCCCACCACTCGGCGGCACGCCGGTGCACATCGCGCATCCACGCGCCGTGTCGCTCCGTACCGATCCGTTGGAGAAACTCTTGGAAGAGATGGTGATAACGGTACCATTGTCGCTCACCGTCGAGCGGAACGATGAACAGGTGGCTGCGCTCGAGGTGATCGAGTATCTTCCGGTGATCGCCGGGGGCAACGTCGACCAGCACGTCAAGCAGAGGGACGCTGAATTGCGAGACGACGGCCGAGGCCAGCAAGAATCGCTGCGTCGAGGGATCCTGCCGCGCATAGGCTTCCTGGATGAGATAGTCGTAGATCTCGCGGGTCGAGCCGGAGAGCGTACTCAGGGATTGCGCCGCCGCCTGCGGGCCCTGCACGATCGCCTCGTGCAGCGCAAGAACGACCCCGGCCGGCCACCCCTCAGTCCGGGCGCTGATGAGATGTAGCGAGGCGTCAGACAACGGCAAGCCGTGCCGGTCGACGAGCAGTTCGCGAAGCTCTGCTTCCGTGAATCGGAGGTCCTCGGTGCCTATCTCCGCCACACGACGGTCGGCGCGCCATCGAGCGATGGGGAGCGCCGGCTGGGTGCGGGAGAGCAGAGCCAAGTGCGCTCGTGCCGGGAGCATCTCAATCAGATGGCTCATCCCCTCCTGCAGCATCGGGGCATCGAGCAGGTGATAATCATCGAGAACGATGACGACGTCAGTGCGCAGACGGTGTAGGGTGGTGGAGAGGAGTTCGCCGGCGATATGCCACTGGGTCACATGCCCGAGGCCACCCGAGGCCACGCTGTACGGCTGGCGTGGCAGGAACGGGCGCAACCCGTGGAGCAGGTGGCCGGCGAAGACCGAGGGATCGCTGTCCCGGCGATCCAGGCGGTACCAGATCGAAGGGCGGGGTTCCTTCGTCAGGAAGCTGGCGACTAACGTGCTCTTTCCAAATCCCGCATCGGCAGCGATGAGCGTGACCGGACCACGGAGGGCTTCGATGAGTCGCTGTACCAGGCGATGCCGATAGAGCGTATTCGGTGGGACGATAGGGACCTGCAGTTTGGCGGGCAGAATCTTCAGGTCCACATCCCGCGCTCCCGCAACGGAATGCCGCTAGTGTTCCCCGTCGTGGAGACCCCTCCTGTCAAGCCGTCGCGTCAACCAGGAGAACGGCCGCCTCATTCCTGACGTCCCGCCCGCGCTGTTGTCTAAGCGGTGTCCAAGCAGGGTACGTGTCTGGCACACGCCCCTTCACGGGTCCCTGCCACCTTGATGACCGTCGCGCTTAGATCTCGCTCCGAAAGGACGTGAGTTGCATGGCAAGACTCGCAGTCGGCGCTCTCATCGTGATCCTCGGGATCCTGCTGGCGACCTACCCGTCCTCCGCCGCACAGATGGGCATCGATCCCGGGCGGGGGATCGGCCCGGCGCTCATCGGTATGCCTGCCGGCCCTGCGCGCGCCACGCTGGCGAAGTTCGGAGGGCGGCTCTCGCAGGCGAGTCAGGGAAACGTGCAGGTGATCGGGTCGGCCTCGGAAGGACTCACCGTCTGGATCCAAGGCGGTGTGGTCAGACGCGTCCGGACGGTCAACCCCGCGCACCGGACCGTCACCGGTCTCGCGCCGGGCACGCGGTTCGGGGTGATCGCCCGTGAGAGTTTCTGCAACAAGGACGGCGTCAGGGCATCGGTCGAGTTCGAACGGGACGAGAGCTCACATATCGGCTGCCCGTTCATGGGGCTCATCGTCGAGGTGGCCGACGGCCAGGTGGTCGCGGTCTCGGTGATCCCGGCCTGCGCGCCGTTCGACAAACAACATGGCTGCCCGTGGCGGCCTGGGTTTGCTCCTTCGCCCCCGAGTCCCTGAGCTAAGCTCCCGCTGAGGCTCAGGGACCGAGCATAGAGGTCGCCGTGCTCTTCACGCGCACGCGCACGGTCCACTGCTGCTCCCACACGACCTTCGGGTCGGCCGGTCGCGGGGGGAAGACCAGGTTGGCCTCCTGACCGTAGGCGATCATCCGTAGCGGAGCGCCGTCGGTTCCCGCGAAGATGCCTCTCGGCACGGCGCACTGAGCCGTCGCGGCGGGCAGAAGGACTTTGTCGGTCAGCCAGCGCTCGACGGCTGCGTTAGAGAGGTAATCGAACAGCGCCATTCCGGCATCGGGCAGTTCCGATGACGTCCAGATGATGGAATCGTTCCCTTTGTTGGCGAAAGCGCTGATGAAGTAGGCGCGCGCCGTGGGGATGGTCCGCCACTGCAGGAGGACGCTTCCCTGGAGGTTGCCCTGCGTGGAGAGCGCGATAGCCGGCATCAGGTCCTGATCCGCACCGACGGGGAACTTGAATCCCGCCGGAACCCCGTCACCCGTGACTGTGTGGTCCCCCACCAACGAGTTTCCAGCGGGCAGCATCTGCTTGTCGCGGTCGTTCGGCCAGATGGAATGGCCGGGTGCGGCCGTGGCCCCGCGCTCGGGAGCATAGCGCCCCTGAAAGACAGACTGCCACTGTTGGGGTGTCGCCGTGGCGAAGTCGATGATACGCGGCTGGCCGGATCGCACGTCTGCGCTGCACCCCCAATAGAGCAGTAACCGGCCTTTGGGCGGCGGCGCCTGGCTTGGGTCGCCCGGCATGCCCGGCGTGCTGGGGGGCGGAGGCGGAGCTTTGTACGGATCGAGCGGAAGGCTGGGCCCCATACGCATGCCCGGGGGAATGGCCTGCGTGCCCTGAATGCCCTGGGGACGCGTGCGTACCTGCAGCGCGATGTCCAGATAGCGGCCCATCGCGAACCGCGTATTGCCGAATGCGTTGTTGCTTCCGGAAGGCACCATCCCGGCCGGGGCGCCCGGAATGACGAACACGTTGGTGGCCACGTCCAACCACAACTGCGCGATCGGCGGCCGCACCTCTTGTTGCTGCGCGCCTGCCCCGGCCGCGAACATGAGCAGCAGCGCGGTCAGCGCGAGCAGGCGGAAACCCACACCGGTCATGATCTATCCTCCCTTGGGGATCTCGGCTTCCTGGACGTCCCGTCGATGTGTTGATCCGTCTTGTGGATCCGTCTTCAAGAAGGAAGCCTGCCGTGTCTCGCTGTGGTTCGCCTGCGTGCGGTGTCTGTCCTCCTCACCGCCGCGTGCTCGTCCAGCTCAACTACGCGATCGCACCGCGCATCCGTCCACTCTCCCGGTTCTGATTTCCTCCCTAGAAGGTGAAGACGATCGTCACCCTGGCTACCACCGCGACGGTTCCCGGTTCGATCGGCGTGGGGACTCCCGGCGCGGGGGTCGGAACCGCCCGCTCCAGCATCCTGACCTGGACGTCCACGCCTTCCTCGACGATTCGCTCGATCCCCTTGATCTGCAGGCCCGCGGCGCGGGCGATCGCCTCCGCTTTGTCCCGCGCCTCCCGGACCGCCAGTGTGAGCGCCTCCCGGCGCGCCTCAGCCGGATCGCGTAATCCGAAGGACGGACCGGAGATCGTGTTCGCACCGCCGCGGACGGCTTCATCGATCACCGGGCCGACCAGCCGCAGTTCGTTGATCGTGACGGTGAGCGTGTTTGTCGCCTGATACGCGGTGATGCGGGGTGCGGCATCCCGCGGCGTGGTGAAGACGGGATTCAGCGTCACGCCGGACGTGCGGATGTCCGGCCGCCGGATGCCGGCCTGTGTCACCCGGCCGAGGATCTGCTCGGTCACACGGGCCGCGTCCTGACTGGCCTCCGCCGCGGTGGGCCGCTGCAACTGTACGCCGACGGTGACGATCGCCTGCGTCGGCGGAACCTCGACGCGGCCCATGCCACCAGTGACGATCTGGTTGCGGCCGGTGTCAGGGCCCTGTGCCCCGACCGGCGCGGCCGTCCCGGCCCACACCGCAAACATCAAGATGGCGAACATCAGTGCCCGTCGCATCGCTCACCTCACGGAACCATCGATCCGGCCGAGTCGTAGGAACAAGTAGGCCGCCGGTCGGCACGATTCTACTACGCCGCTTCCCCCCCGCGCCGTTCACCGCCGGCCAGGTGCGGGCGGATTACCGTGGCCGTCGCACAAGCGCACTTCTCCGGTTATCGTGGGTAAAATCAGGTTGGCACCCCGCGTTGTCGCGCGGGGTGAACGTATGCGGGAGGTCGGCCTTATGTGGAGATCCCATTTTGTCCTCATCTTGATCCTGGCTCTGGCGCTAGCAATTCTTCCGTCCGCGCCGGCGGCCGCCCAGGCGGTCCGGGTAATCGTTGATGGCTCACCCGTCTTCTTCGACCAGCCCCCTGTGACGATCGGCGGGCGGGTGCTTATCCCACTGCGCGGGGTGTTCGAACAACTCGGGGCTTTCGTGCAGTGGAATCCGGCGAGCAACACCGTGCTCGCCACACGCGGTGCGTCGCAGATCCAACTCACGATCGGAAGCCGCGTCGCGTTCGTGAACGGTCGGCAGGTGAGGCTCGACGTGCCGCCGATGGTCGTGGGAGGGCGGACCCTCGTCCCGCTGCGCTTCGTCAGCGAGGCCATGGGAGCGAACGTGGATTGGGAGCCGTCCACCCGGACGGTGTTCATCACCTCAGGCGGCGCGGCCCAACCGCGATACCCACCCCCACCGGTGGTCCAGCCACCGCAGCCCCCGGTGGTCCAGCCACCGCAGCCCCCGGTCCCGAGCCAGTCGGTCATCCAGGGTACGGTGTTCCGGGTTGACACGGCGAATGCGCGACTCTATGTCCAGCGCGAGAACCAGATCCACACGATCATCGTCACCGCAGACACTGCGATCACCCGGACCGATACGGGCACGGGGGCAGGCGGGGCGGTGAGCCTGGGCCAGCTGCGCGTCGGTGACGCGGTCACCGTGACCCTCGATGCGCAGGGTCGTGCCATCCTCGTGCGGGCCACCACCCGCGAGGTGGCGGGCCGCATCGATGCGGTTTCCGGTCGCACCATCGTTCTTGCAGGCGGGCAGGTCTTCACCCTGCCCGACGATGCCGTGGTGACGCTCGACGGCCGCTCCATCGCGCCTTCCGAACTGCGCCCGGGCATGGAGGCCACCGTGCGCGTGAACCCGCAGACGAACGCCGTCGCGGAGGTTAGTGCGCGCGCTGTGGGGGTGCAGCCTCCGCCGCCGGCCCAGGCGCGGATCACCTCTATCACGCACACCGCCGACCGACCCCTGCGGGCGGGCGAAACACTGACCGTCACGATCCAAGGTACGCGGGGAGGGCAGGCCACCTTCGACGTGTTCGGAGTGACTCAGGGGGTCGCGATGACCGAGGTGTCCCCCGGCGTCTACCGTGGGACGTACCGGATCCAGCCGAACGACAACGTGCTGAGCGCGGGAGTCTTTGGGCACCTGCGGGTCGGCGGTCAGGAGGCCGTCCTGGTGCAGGCTGGGAACCTCGTCTCCGTCGACGGGCGTGTCCCTCTCATCCGGGTGCGCATGCCCGAACCGAACACCGTGATCAACAACACCCGGCCGAATATCCTCATCACCTTCGACGATCAGGGTGGCTCGGGCGTCAACCCGGCGAACTCCACGCTCGTCGTGAATGGACAGAACGTCACCGGGAGCGCCACGTGGAGTGAGACGGCTGTCGCCTACACCCCGCCACAGCCGCTGCCGCAGGGGACGATCAGAGTGCAGACCGTCCTGCGTGACCGGGCCGGCAATCAGACGACCGACACCTTCGCCTTCAGCGTCAGTGTGGTGCAGGGCGCGCTGGTGCGCGCGGTGACGGTGAACCCGACTCCGAACATCCGGCCGGGGCAGGTGCTCACCGTGACTGCCCTCGGCGAGCCCGGCAGCCAGGCCACCTTCAGCATCGAGGGCGTGGTGAGCAACGTGGCCATGCCCGAGACCCAGCCCGGGGTCTATGTGGGTCAGTTCACCGTCGGGAACCAGACTGCCCAGAACGCGCGTGTGCTGGTCACGTTGAACCGCGCTGGGCAGACCGCGACGGTGGAAGCCTCCGGGCGACTGTCGTTCATCGGGGCAGCGGGTGTTGCTGTGCCGACAATCACGTCCCCGAGGTCGGGGACGCGGGTGGAAAGCCCGTTTACCATCCGTGGCACGGCTCTGCCCGGATCCCGGGTGGTCGTGCGCGTAGACTACAGCGGGACAATGCCGGGTTTCCAGGCGAACGGCACCTACGGTGAGGTAGCCACGACCGCGGATGCGTCCGGCAACTGGCAGGTCTCGGTCAGGACGTCCGTGCGCATCCCGAACGCCCGGCTGACGATCACGGTGCGAGCCGTCGATCCGGGTGGGCGCGAGTCGGCCGCCGCGACGGTGCAGGTGGTGCAGAGTGGAGAGGCAGATCGGCCGTAGGCAGATGGTCGAAGGCAACCAAGCGGAAGGGGGAACCAAGCCGGTTCCCCCTTAATGCTTGTGCTGCTTTCTGGTGCTGCCTTCTGCTTGCTGGGCCTTGCGGTAAGAGCCGCTAGCCCGCCCGGCTGCCGCCGCCGCCGCCGCCCCCGCCGCCTCCGCCGCTGAATCCGCCGCCCGAACTGCTGGAGGAGGACAGCGCCCGCGAGAGGTTCTGGAAGTTCTGGAACGACCTGGTGAGGGATTCGAAGGAGGCGATGGGCATCGCCAGCCCCTGACTCGATCCGGGGGAATGGAACCAGCGCGGCGTCGAGATGGTCTGATTGAGCTCAGCCGCGACCAGCTTCAGGTTCTCGAGCAGGCGCTCGGCCACACCCAGGGCCGTCGCGTAGACGAGGTAGTACTCCCACAGACCGAGCAGCCTGGGCCCGGCGTCCTTCATCGCCGAGAAGTCTGTCATGAACCGGCGGAACGCCTCCCACCGCTTCACCTCCAACGCCGCCTCGGGCGTGCGGCGCGAGAGACCCTTCACGGCCGCTCCGATGAGGACGGCGCCCACGGGGCCGGCAATGAACAGCGAGAGCCCCAAGCCGACGAAGAAGATGAGCACCAGCGCTCCGATCGTGATGCCGATGAACACCGCCTTGGCGCGCTCGCTGCGCTGGTCATCGAGCTTAAAGTAGGTCGCCTCGAACCAGCCGCGCAGGGCCGGCCCCCAGCCCTCGATGAAGCGAAGGAAGTTGCTCTTGCTGCCGACGATCCGTTTTCCCCAGGCTTCGATCTGGTCGCTCGTCACGGTCCGGCCCGTGCCGGCTTTGCGAAAGACCGCTTCGAGAACCGCGACCTCGAAGCTGAGTAGCGGTCGTTCGTCGGGACCCCGTTCGACCGTCCCACCGCTGAGCAGCGCCTGTCCTTTATCCGTCAGCCGGTAGACGAGGTCGGTGTCCTTGAACAGCCCCGTCCCGAGCACGCCGCGATCCTGGGTCTCTTCGATCTCGAGGTATCCAAAGCGCGCCGCTTCGAGGAGGGTGGCGGCGAAGGCCCGCGGCAGCTCGCGGTTCTGCACCTTCGACTGGGTCATGATCGCCGGCAGGACGGCGGGCGGAAGTTTCCGCGGCGGCTCGCGCTCGTAGATCGCCGTGTAGTCGACGTCGGGTTCTCGTCCGTAACGGACGTACGTCCACAGGAACCCGAGGATCAACCCGACGAGAAGCAACCCGGCGAGCGCAAACCCGATGGGGATGAGGTTGCGGAGGAGCCACAGTTTCCTGGAGTGGCCCCGTTCATCCTTGAGCAGGCTCTCATGCGTTTGTCCCGACTGTGCCGCGGCTCCCGGAAACAAGGCCGGATCCAGGAGCACGCGCAGCTCGACGAAGCTCGTCTCCGAGATGTTGTCCTGGGCGACGCGTGCCCGGACGAAGTCCTCGGCGAAGCTCAGGTCGCCCGGCGCAGCGCGGCTGTGGATGAACACCTTGAACAGCTTCGGGCTTGGGCGCGGCGGTTCGATCGTGATGCGGACCCGGCCGATCGGGGCGTGGTCCCCCTCCACCGCCTGCCAGTAGAATTGGGCGACGTCCGAGTAACGCTGCACCGCCCGGCGGATCCGGTAGCGGAGCAGGAAGCGCTTCGTCTGGTCCTGTGCCTGGTAGTACCACTTCAGCGTGACGTCATCGCCGGACCGGCTCACTTCGTACCGTAGGGGCTGCCTCGTGTCGGCGTCCCAGACTCCCTCGTAGTCCAGCCCGTAGCGGCCGTACTGCCCCCGCGTGCGGCGGGTGATCTCCGCCCAAGAGAACGAGCCCTGGAAGTCGAAGGCGCGCACTTCCTCGACCGCGGCGTCGCCGTCGGGCAGCAGCCGGAAGGTCTGCTCGATGAGCGGGTGATCGTACGATTTCGCGGTCGCGATCGACGTGGTGGCGAGGACAAACGCGCCGCACAGCAGCAGCACACACAGTGGTCTCATCGAGGGCGGTCTTCGACGGTCGGTCGGGGCTCCCTGTGACGGAACCATGTTCGGTTCCGGCCCCCTCCGGCCGTGGAGTATAATCAGCCCCGTGGCCAAGGGGGTTGGGCGTTTCCAGGTGATGGCAACGCTGCAGGCCGCCCGGGCAGAAGCGCTGGGTCTGCCGGCGGCCAGCGCCAAGTCGTGGGGGCTCAACCGCGCGATCTACTACGCGGCGGCCAAACGGGGCTTCAAGGGAGAGGCGGGAGGCCGGCCGCAGTCGCCCAAGGGTGGCGGCCGCGTGCGAGAGTACTTCCTGGGTGACAACAAGGCGTACGCCGTGACCCGAGACGGCGCGACGTTCTTCACGATCGGCGGCGACGTCCAGACCCCGGAAGCATTCGAGCGCCAGATCGAGGCCCGATTTGCGGGAACCTATGGCGATGCCTGGAAGGAAGCGCAGGCGATCGTCGGCGCGGCCCCGCGGGAGGACTTGGAGTCGCAGGAAGGATTCTACATGCGCGTGTACAGGCCGCGCCGTGACCTCCTCGCCGCCAAGTGGGAAGGGCGGGCGGCGGAGCGCCGTGAGGACACTCCGGCCGAGAAGGGGAGGGAGCCGGCTAAGGGTGGGAGTGCGGCGAAGATGCCGGCGCGGCAAACCGCTCCGAAGCCGAAGCCCGCGCGTCGGAAAGGCCGAGGACGATGAGTGTGACGGACGGCCGGTTCGGGGCCGTCGACCCGGCATCCGACTCGTCGCCCGCCATCGCGGTCCGTGACCTGGTGCGGACCTACCGGGTCAAAGGCTCGGCGCAGAACCGCCATCCGGCGCCGGTTGTCGCGCTCGATGGGGTCAGCCTCGACGTTCCATCCGGGGAATTCTTCGGCCTCCTCGGACCGAACGGCGCCGGAAAGACCACTCTCATCAAAGTCCTTGCCACGCTTCTGCTTCCGACCTCGGGATCGGCGAAAGTCGCCGGTCTGGACGTGGTGACCCAGGCGCAGTCCGTGCGCGAGCGGATCTCGATGGTGTCCGGCGGGGAGCACTCGGGCTACGGTCTGCTGACCGTCAGGGAGCAGCTGTGGATGTTCAGCCAATTCTACGGACTGCCGAGCACCCCCGCGCTGGCGCGCATCGACGAACTCTTACGCGTCGTCGGATTGTACGACGAGCGCAACCGCCGCGTGAGTGCGCTCTCCAGCGGCATGCGCCAGAAGATGAACCTCGTGCGGGGGCTCGTTCCCGACCCCGACGTCCTGTTTCTGGACGAGCCGACCGTCGGGCTCGATGTCGGCGCGGCGCGCGACATCCGCGCGTACATCCAGAACTGGATCCGGGGCCAACCCGGCCGGACGATCCTGCTCACGACCCACTACATGCACGAAGCTGAGGAGTTGTGTGATCGAGTGGCGATCATCCACCAGGGGCGCATCGTCGCCTGCGACACGCCGGCGGCGCTGCGAACCCAGGCTACCGGCGGGAGTTACTTCATCCTTATCACCGAGCCCCTCGACGGCGCGGGATGGGCTTCCACGCTGCCCGGGGTACAGCGGGTGGACACCCGGGTTGTGGACGACCGTTCCGAGCTGCGCGTCACCCTCGCTGATGACGGCGGGATCGCCGGCGTCGTCAAGGCGCTGGCCGATCGCAACCGGCGGATCTTCTCCCTGGAAAAGATCGAGCCCAGCCTCGAGGACGTCTTCGTCCAGATCGTCGGCCGGCGGCTTGAGGATGCGGACGAGGCGCGCAGCTCATGACTCCGGCAGAGACCAGAGGCTTCCTGGCATCGTCCGGCGCCGTCGGATCATGAATGCCGCCGGCGCTGCCCTGGTCCCCGCGCGCGGCTGGCGGCGTGTCATCCGCGCGATGCTGGGGCGCGCCTATCCGCGGATCATCGGCGCAAACCGAGACCGGTCCTGGCTGTTCTACGACACCGTGCTGCCGCTGCTCGGTACCATCGCCTTCGTCTTCGTGTACAAGACCCTCGGTGCCCCGGACCGGTTCATCGGTTACGTCATCATGGGCGGCGCGACGGCGGCCTTCTGGATGAACGTCATGTGGGCGATGGCCGCGCAATTCTATTGGGATAAGCAGGGAGGGAATCTCGAGCTGTACATGGTCGTCCCCTGCGGCATCCCCGCCATCCTGCTCGGCATGTCGTTCGGCGGATTCGTCGCGACGCTGCTCCGCGCCGCGGCGATCGTGCTGATCGGATCGCTGCTCTTCGGCGTGCGGTACGCGATGTCGGACCTGCCGTTATTTCTCCTGGTCTTTGGGGTCGCGATCGTCGCGCTCTACGGGTTGGGCGTGACGTTTGCCAGCCTGTTCCTCCTCTGGGGACGTGAAGCCTGGCACATGGCGGAGCTGTTCATGGAGCCGGTGTTCCTCGCCTCCGGATTCTACTTCCCCGTCCGGGCCCTGGGATTCTGGGTGGCGATGGGGACCTCGATCATCCCGCTCACGCTGGCTCTGGACGCGATGCGCCAACTCCTCTTCTCCGGCTCGCACCCCGCGCTGCTACCGGTCTGGTGGGAGATCGGTGGATTGGGCGCGCTTGCCGTGCTGTTCATCCTCGTGGCGCGGCTGTCGCTGCGGAAGATGGAGTTCCTGGCCCGGCGTGAGGGCCGGTTGAGCCTGAGGTTCTAGCCGGTGGCCGAAGCGATTGGTCCACGGGTCCGAGGGATCCCGCGGGAGAGCGCGCTCCGCCGGTGGTGGCGGGTCGTACGGGTCTCGTACTGGCTGGGCTGGCAGGTGGAGAGCAATTGGACGGATCCCCTGCTGTTCTTCATCTATTCGATCGCGCGCCCGCTGGGCGGCGTGCTCATCCTCGTCTTCATGTACTTCGTCGTCGCCCAGGGCGGCCGCGGGGCGGTGTTGGGGTTCTTCGTCGTAGGCACTGCGCTGTGGCCGTTTGTTATCCGCGGGATGATGGGCACGGCCTGGGGACACATCAGCGATCGCGAGCACTTCAAGACCCTCCGTTACATCTACAGCTCGCCGATCCCGTACCGCGCCTACCTCGTCGGCCGCGCGCTGGCCCAGGCGACGTCCGCGCTTGCGCCTGCCGTGATCACGCTGCTGTTCGGCCGCTACGTGCTCGGTGTAGAGATCCACGCCGCAACGATCGACCTGCCCTACACGTTGCTCGCGCTGGGGCTGGGGATGGCCGGCATCGTGGCGCTCGGGCTCGCCGTCGTGAGCGCCGCCCTGCTCATCTCCGGAGAGGCCTGGCGGATGCCGGAGGGCGTGGGGGCTGCGCTCTACCTCGTCTGCGGTGCGATCTTCCCCGTCACTACCTTGCCGCAGTGGCTGCATCCGCTTGCCGCGGCGTTTCCGCTGACCTGGTGGCTGGAGGCGATGCGGCGGGGATTGCTCGGACCGCAGACGGTGAAGTCATTCCCCTGGGCGGATGCCGGACACGTCTTGCTCTATCAGATCCTCGTCACTATCATATGGGTCGTCCTAGCCTCACTCGTCTTCGGCGCCGCGGAGACGCGTGCGCGGCAGTTGGGAATCCTCGATCAGGAGTCCGCTTACTAATCGAACCGCACTCGCCGCGCGACGAATCGATTGACCCACGCAGGTTATCGAACAGCACTCGGTCCGGACCGAGTTACATTGATCTACTCGAGTCGCCGAACAGCCGGCGCCGGATCGAGTCCAGATGCCACCGCTCATGATACAAGAGCTTGCGGGCCGCCTTGCGGGCCGTCCACGGTTCGGGCGGATCGTCAGGGCTCCACTCGGCGTTCGTCAAGCGTCGATCCCCACGTTCGGCCAGGAGGCGCAGACGCTCGAGAGCCATGCGCCGCGTCCAGTCCAGGAGCTCCCTCAGATCCTCTCTTGAGTGGAAGTCGAACGTCCAAAGAGTGTACAAATACTCCGCGGTGGCAACGTGTCTGAGCTGTTCGGCGATCGACCGTGCACCGGCGCCTGCCGCCTCCAGATCCTGATCGTCGATCCTGTCGAGTAGGTCGAGCAACTCCTGCCGCGAGAGGCCAAGCCAGCGGTCCAGGCCCGCCCAGTCGTGGGGCGTCCATGATTCCCGGTCCCCGGTAAGTAGTACTCCGCTGGGGCCCTCCGCCGTTTCCCCAACCGCGCCGGCAGCCTCCACGAGGTGAAACGTAACCGGCTCTTGATCGACACCCTCGCCGATCTGGCGGAGCCACGTTTGGAACCGCTCGATGGCTGGTGCGACGTTCGCGAGCGCTTCCGCGCAAGTCTTCCCATACGCGTAGCACCCCGGCAGCTCGTGCACCCAGGCCAAGAATACACCCTCCTCGTCGTGATCGATCGTCACGGAGTAGTCGCGCATTGCATCCATCCCCTTCCGATCGGCGGTCGTCTCGGTGATAGGTGATTGCCTACGCTTGGCACCTGCCTACTCCCTGTCCAGGCAGCCGGAGACGGGGGAGGCGCACCCGGCCTCCTCCACCCCCTTCGCGTGCACCACTCAAACCCACACCCTGGACAGTGCCTACCGAACAGGGCGAGAATAGGAGGACCGGGAGAAACGACCGATGAACGCCCCTCCGTTTCATTCTCTTATCGCCCGCTGGTTCGCCGCGAAGTTCGGCGAGCCCACGCCTCCACAGGTTCAGGGGTGGGCGCACATCGCCCAG
>DATDEG010000187.1:0-10106 GCA_036523465.1 bacterium | reverse complement strand
GACAACGTTTGGCCGTAGCGGCGATGGTATCAATGAGCTCAATACTCCGCGGGGGATCTTTGTGGATGCGGCCGGCCGGATCTATGTGGCGGACACGTACAACCAGCGTATCGTACGCATCAATGACATAACAGGAGCCGGTTGGACTACCTTGGGCTCGGCCGGCAGTGGACCTCGCGAATTCGCCCAACCGGAAGGAATCTTCGTAGACGCAGCCGATCGGATCTACGTTGTGGAATACAGTCGCGGCGTGATCGTGCGCATGAACGACATGAGTGGCGCGGGCTGGACCACGTTTGGCCGTCAAGGTCGGGGAGTAAACGAGTTGTCCGGACCGTGGTCGGTGTTCGTGGACACGACGGGCCGGATCTACGTGTCTGAGTGTGAGAACAATCGAATCGCCCGGATGAATGACATGACTGGGGTGGGCTGGATCACCTTCGGCAGCCCTGGTAACGGGACCAACCAGTTCAACTGCCCATTCGGGGTGTTCGTCGCGGTCGGGAAGATCTATGTGGTGGATTCTGGGAACAACCGCATCGTCCGGATGAATGACATGACAGGGGCGGGCTGGACCACCTTCGGCAGCCAGGGCAATGGAAAAGGCCAGTTCAACGCGCCGCGGGGGATCTTTGTACGCTGATCGCCCAAAAGGCAGAGACTACCCTTTAGGTTACTCACCTCAACCTCGACTTACTATCCCCTCGCAGCGAACCCTTCCGTTCCTTCACAGAAAAACGAGTCCCGAAAGATCGTAGCCGGGTCTGCCGTAGGCCTTCGATTTCGGCGGACAGGGGCCTCCCCGTGCTACTCCGCTCCGGGTGACCTGAGGTGACGGCAGGTGAAAAGGACCTTCCCGAACCCCCGAAAATCCTTGGAAAAGGCGCAGCAGGTGACCTCGGGTGACGCCAGGGGACAACTGCTTGCACTCGTAATACGCAGGTCATGAGTTCGAATCTCTTCGCCGGCTCCACAAACCCCGCTCCAGGGCAGGGTTTCAGAGGATCTCTACCGTGCCGTCGCAGCCCTGCCTCAGTGTAGAGGAATCGCCGAAACCAATGCGGAAGAGTTTCGACGCTTTAGGCAGTCACAAGCGCTGTTAATCTGAAGAGTTCGTACAAACCTTCCTTCGGGCGCAGGTTCGCTCCTGGTCACCACAGCCCGCTATTAGGGTGCAACGTGAGTGTACTGGGTAGCAAGTGGATGCGCTCCTCCCAACGTAAGAAACTTGGTGTACCCGCTCGCAGTCCGCCATTCCCGCCGAGAACCGTCGGGTCTCGAGATCGGCGCCTTTCGGCAGTAGGAGCAAAGGGGATGAGCGGATGGAAATGGATCGCAGCGCGTCCTTGCAGAAGGCAGGGCTTGGAACCGTCGCCCCGGCGTCTCTGCCAAAGATTCTCGACACACTCACAGAACCCGCCGGGGCAGAAGCTCAAGTCAACTCCCCACAGGGAGGGAACACCCATGCTTACGCGACGTGAGATCCTCCGCAGGTCCGCAGGGATCGCCGCCGCGGTCGCGGGCGGTCGATTGTTAGCTCCCTATCTGGCGCCATCTGCCTTCGCCCGACAAGTGGCTCCGCTTCCTCCGCCGGAGACGACCACGATCCGACTCGGCGCCCTGGCGTGCGACCACCCAGTCTTTGCGTCCGAAGCCTTCCTCCAGCAAGAAGGCTTTACCCGGACGGAGATCGTCGCCGGCCGGCAACTGGCCAGCGGGCGTATGGATATCGATGTGGCCTTCACCGTGTTTGACATTGCCCAGCTCCTGGAAGATGGTCAGCGACCCGTCGTCTTCGCCGCCCTCCACCCCGGGTGTGTCGAGATCTGGGCTCAGCCCGGGATCAACGCGCTCCAGGATCTCCGGGGTCGCACACTCGTCGTTCAGTCGAAGACGCTTGGAAACGTTGGCTATAGCTACCCGGCGATCGCCCTTAAGCACGCCGGGGTCGATCCGGCCCAGGTCAACTGGGTGGTCCAGCCGGATGCGAACCCAGTCAACCTCTTCCTTGAGGGAAGGAACGACGCCGTGTACGCCGCACAGGCCGGCACAGGCGCCCTGCATGCGAACCCTGCCAACCGCGGCCACGTCATCCACAGCCAACTCATGGAGCGGCCGTGGTCCACTCTGCCCTGCTGTTTGCTCGTTGCGAAGCAGGAGTGGTATCGTGCCAACTCCGTCGCGGCGAAACGCGCCGTGCGCGCCATTCTCCGGGCTGCCGACGCTCAGACTTCGAGCCGCTTCGACGCCGTCAAGAGTGTAACGGACCGGGGCCTCTTCGGTGGACCTGCGAACTTCAACAACGTTCTTTACGCCGCGAGCATGGTGCCGGCGAACTGGCGCGACCTGGACGTGGAGCGCAGCATCCGGTTCTACGGGCAACTCCTCGCCGACGTCGGCCTCACCAAAGTGAGCGTGGAGGACATGGTCCGGACGATTGACCTGCGCATTCTACAGGAGCTGCGGGCCGAATTGCGGTCCTAAGAGGAGCTATTTCTCCTGCACGAGATGGCTGTGGTGTGGTCTGACCGACCGTACCTGTACGGTGCCATGAAAGCCTTAGGCGTTCTGGGCGATGCATCCAGCATTAGAAATGGAAAAGTCTATCAGGCATTCGAGTTCAAGGAGGGATTGGGGGGACTCGAGGATCTCTTTTGAAGTTGTACGTACCAAACAGAATGGAGACCTCGCGATACGTGGGGTTCCTTGTTCACGCGGAACAGCGGTTGGCGGAAATTTGGCATTGCCCTGGCATTGTGGGTGACGTGAAAGGGAGTCACGGAGTGTGACGGGGAGGAGGTCGCCTCTCGAAAACACGCGCCAAATGGGTGAAATCTCGACATTCGTAGTCAATCCGACTACAAATTGGAGTCGCGGAGACTTCAATTGGCGCGCTTCCGGCCTCGAACCTCGGTATCCTGGGAAACCGTATCCGCATCAAGATCCTGCGATACTTGGCTTGGTACGGGGGGGAGCACACAGGCCGAAGTCTCGCGCGCACATTAGGCGAGCAACCCAAACAGGTCTTGGCGGCGCTCCGTGCGCTCTGGCAGGCGGGACTCCTTGTGCGGAAGACCGCTCCGCCCGCGCACCTGTACAGTCTAAATCCCGATCAGTACCTTGTGCGTGAGGCCCTGCTACCTGCATTCCAGGCTGAGGCACGGTGGCTTGGTGCGCTCGGTCAGGAGGTGCGACAGGTTGGGGGTTGAAGTAGGCTTCGGCGTTGTCGCTCAAACGCTCAAGAGGAGCGTGAGGTCAGGTCGGCTTCTTGCCTGTGTAGGTCTTTCTGCGCGCTCTTCAGCCGCGACCTGATCAGCTCCACGGCGCTGCTGGCAAACGGCTTGAGGCGTTCTTCCTGGAAGACGAACACGTTCTCCTCCAGGTGTGAGACCCAGTCATCGCGGCTCTCGAATGAACCACGGGCCGTGATGCGGACCTGTCCACCCACCCAGCCCATCCGGACGTCGACCGAACTGATCTGTGCGAATGGGAACGATCTGACGTGCGCACCGAAGGGAGGGCGGGCTGAGGCGAGGACACTGCTCCGGACGAGCAGGACCCGCGTACTCGTTACCACGAGGGCATGGCTCCCATAGTGGAGACTTGCTTCAACCGACTCGCCCTCGGCGAGATGGTCTCCCACAGCTCGCTGGAGGGGCTCGGGCAGGGTTTCGATCAGGCCGGCCACGCGCGGTCCGGCGTCCGTCAGTCCGCCTTCTGGGGCGACTTCCCGCTCCGTGACCTGGGAATGAATGTCGGCTTCCCGCAGCCTGCGCACGACTGCTTCGATCTTCGCGGGGTCGTCACTCATGAAGAGGATGCCGGGCGTGCGTTCCGCCGCGTGACGTGCGGTCTCCCAATCGGCTAGGCCTGACTCGAAGAGCGCCATCGCGGCATGATGGCGCTGCTCGACGGAGAGCGTGCCGGAAAGCCAGACGACCTTTGTGGCTCTCACCAAGCTCCCTCTCGCGGGTGATCGGCCGGAAACGACGGCAGCCGTCCAGCCGAGCTTGCTGGGGCATTCGTGAGGCGGTCTACTTCATCCTTTTGAAGAACTCGATCAGACGCTCACGGCGGAGGGCCGCCTCCCGGGTCTTGAACACTCCGAGGCGCCTCCGGCGACCCGTCCGTCGCTCTCTCTTCTTCGTATACAAGACATACCTGTCGCCGCTCTTACGGATGACCATGAGACCCCCCCGTTGAATGACAAGAGAGAATTCCCGCACGAGCCGGGAGGGCGGCCCGCCTGGAGAGTTTTCCCTACCTGGAAGGCCGGCTCAGAAGCGCGCTGAATGATCCGAGGGCTGCGGCGGCTTCGGCCGGAGCTGATGCATTCACCCTGAGGCACCGCGCGCCGCGCAGCAGGCCGACGAATCCCGAGAAGGCGGACTCCAACCGGGGACGATAGCGGAAGCTCGAGGCATGCCGGCTCAACGTGAGCAGCATCTCCGCGCGCGGCATCTCGACGGGCTCGGCCTCGGACCGGCCGGTATGTTGAGGGGTGGGGTCGAGAAGGACTACCGAGTCCAGCGGTACAGCATCCCGCAATCTCCGCGATGGGAGAAGGTAGCTCACTCCACCTTCAGACGCCACGCGCCGTGCGCGGGGCAGCACGCCGGCGGCCTTCGCCGTCCAGGGCTTGACCGCGAGCGGCAGGGCGAACGGGTGGAGGGTACCGGTTTTCGGATCCAGCAGCGCGACTTCGTCCGAGAGGTAGCCTGCGCCGGATCGAACCAGCGCGGCCGCGGTGGACGTCTTCCCCGCCCCCGGATCGCCGACCAGAACGTACCCGCGTCCCCGGATCTCGACCGCCGCAGCGTGGATGAACAAGAGGCTGCGGAGTACCGACATCGCGGTGCCGACGATGTGTCCGGTGAGCAGCGCAAGCCACCCGCGTTTGGGAAGCTCGAAGCTCCACACTTCCTCGCCGGCGATCGTGCCGCTGGCCTGGCCTCCCGCCGAGACAGCCATCTCCAGCGCCGGCAACCCCGCCTCGGGGATCACGACCGCGGAGAGGACGGCGTGCAACGCTCGACGCACGGTGCGAGGTCCACGGATGTGGAGGCGCCACGATCCAAGCTCAAGGTCGGAGGCGTCGGAGATCATGGTCAGACCCAAGTGACCGGCACCTGAGTCCACTTCGGTCCCTCGGACGTGACCAGGCCTGCTTCGGCCAGGTTCTGCAGGGCGCCCGCGATCTCCGTCGATGAGCGGCCCAGTCCCGCGGCGATCTCATCGGTGACCCGCCCAGAACAAGCGCGCCAGATCCGCTCGTTCTCAGGATCGAGCAGGATGACCCTCGCCTGGTGCGTGTCAAGGACGACGACCCGGCCGTCGAGCACAGCGGCCAGGAGGGAGGGCGTCACGAGATGAGCAGGCGGAGCAAAGTCATCACGGGACGAGCGTGAGCGGCGACACAGACTGCAGCTTCCCAAAGACCACGAGCCGGTTCCTCGCGCTGTACACCGGCGTACACGTGACCAGAGCGATGGTGCGATCGCCGGGTCCCGCCTGGAGCACGTCCGCTTCGCCCGGACGCACGACCCGCCGTTCGGTGACGCCGTAGTCGAATCGCCGTCCTCTGTAGGTCACTACGATATGATCTCCAGGCTGGAGCTTCCCGAGCCAGAAGAAGGGCGCGCCGTAGGTCGTCCGGTGACCGGCGATGCCGAGTAGGCCGGGGCGGTCGGGCAGGGCCGTCCAACTGATGCGTCCCACCCCGTAGCGGCGCAGTTGAGGGACGGTGGCGCCCTCTGGAACATAGCGGGTCAGGCGAAGCCGTGGGATCGTGAGGACGAGCGGCTGGAGGGCCGCCAGATCGCTTCGAAATCGGGCATCGCTCCCCGTCCCTTCGGGGGGGTGCCGCTCCCAATCGGCGAGCGCGTCGGCCTGCGCGGGACCGACCCGGAGCGAGGTGTAGGCCATCCACACAAGTGGGAACAACGTGAGTCCGATGCCCGCAGCGATAAAGATGGTGGAGAGTGTTCTGATTGGGGAGGGGCGGCCCACCCTACGGCCGGCCGGTCGGCTTGTTGGCCACCACCAGCCAGCGCAGGACGACTCCCGCTCCGAGGACGATGAGACCAACCGCGGGCCAGATCCACAGCGTCTCACCGGTGAACGGGAGCACGACCCCCTTTGGAGGAGGTGTTCCACCCGCACGGGCGGCCATCGGTGCGAGTGCCGGAGATGGCGTGGACGGAAGGACGGCGGTCGGCGCCGGCCGTGGAGTTGCAGGCGAGGTTACGGCGCCACCTGGTCCGGGCGCAGCCCCGGTACCGGGCGACCCACTCGGCGCGGCTCCGGGTGCTGCAGGAGCCGGCGTTGATGGCGCGGGTTGCGCAACCGGAGGCGTCGCGGGCGCCGGAGCGGGGGTTGGAGCCGTCTCTGCCGCAGGCGGTTGTTGACCCGGTGCGGGTGTTTCCACCGACGGCGGCGGAGCAGGCGGAGTCACGACTGGAGGCGGTGTTGAAGGCTGAACGAGGATCGGCAGGAGCGCGATGATGATCGGGATGAGCGGCAAAAGGATGCCAGGCCCTCCGCCATCGGGAGGTGGAACCTCAGTTGGAGAGATCGCTTCGACACCGTGAGCAAGCGGTATCTGCGCGATCCTTAGCCCCGGCAGACCGTCGGCCACGACACGCTACCCCCACTATGACAATGGATGGAAGTCGGGCAATTTATACCATTGTTTGGGGCGGGGGAAACTCCTTCCGGGAAGGGTGCCCGAAAGCGGTTCCTGTGGAGAGCGTGAGGACGGTCAGCGGCCGCCGGTCAGTCGGAGAAGTCCTGGACCACGAGGACGCCGAACGGTCCGCCGTTGATCACGGCGATCCCTGCCCGGCGATAGCGTGGCGAGAGCATGTTTTGTCGATGGACCGCGCTGGCGACGAGGGCCTGGTGGGCCTCGCGCAGTGTCGGAGCATACGCGAGGTTCTCCCCAACCAACGTTACCTTGATCCCGAGGTCGAGCACGCGCTGTGTGGGCCATCGGCCGTCGCGCGAGCGGTGAGTCAAATAGCCGAGGGCGAACAGCTCCTTCCCGTGTACCCGGGCGGCCGCACGGATCCCGGCGTGCGGGACAAGCGCAGGCAACCCGGCGGCGACGCGGGCGTCATTGAGGAGGTAGAGTTCGGTGACCTCGAGATCCCAACTGAACGCAGCCTTGGGGACGCGGTAGGGCAGCGGCAAGACTGCGGCGGTCTGTCCACCGGCGACGAGGGTCGTAGGAGGGAGAACGTGGGCCGGCGCCGCACCAAGCACCGCGAACAGGAGGATCCCAACGACACGCAGTACGCGCACTTCCGTGCCTCCGGCGCTCCATGGTCGGCCTCCGGCACCGGAAGATCCGGCGCGGACGCTCCACGGCGCTCATACCCAATCTGAGGAACCGCGTAGACCTACTTCGGAATGCGGACAGGCCGGCGTTACCAGCCGGTAGAATTGTCCGCGTCAAATCGGTATGCTGGGTGTTACTCCAAATGACGATGAGACGCCTCCCGATTTTGGTTGCCCTTCTCACGATCCCGGTGCTTGCCTGGAGCGCTGTCGGCGCCCCGGGTCCGGCGGTTCGAGAGTTCCCCTTGCCGGCGGGATCGGGGCCGCACGATGTCGCGCCGGCTCGAGACGGCGGCGTATGGTACACGGCGCAGCGGTCGGGCGAGCTGGGTCATCTCGATCCCGCCACCGGCCGGACCCGGCACATCAAACTAGGTGATGGTTCCGCGCCGCACGGTGTCATCGTCGGTCCGGATGGAGCGCCCTGGATCACGGACGGAGGGCTGAACGCGATCGTCCGGGTCGATCCCGCGTCCTCGCAGGTCAAGGTCTTCGCGCTCCCGGGGAGCCGGGCGCGGGCCAACTTGAACACGGCGGTCTTCGATCGCCGCGGCGTGCTCTGGTTCACGGGACAGAACGGGGTGTATGGCCGGCTCGATCCATCATCGGGTCGCGCGGAGGTCTTCGATGCCCCGCGCGGACGCGGTCCCTACGGGATCACGGTGACGCCGGGCGGCGACGTCTACTACGCGTCACTGGCCGGCAGCCACATCGCCCGCGTCGATCTCTCGACGGGAGCCGCGACCGTCATCGAGCCGCCGACCGCGGGCCAGGGGGCGCGGCGGGTCTGGTCCGATTCGAAGGGCCGGATCTGGGTCAGCGAATGGAACGCGGGACAGCTTGGGATGTATGATCCGGAGGGGCGCCGGTGGCGGGAGTGGAAGCTCCCCGGTCCGAACCCTTCGGCCTACGCCGTCTTCGTCGATGACCGCGACATCGTCTGGTCGAGCGATTTCGGCGGCAACGCCATCGTCCGCTTCGATCCGGCCACGAATCAGTTCGAGTCGTTCCCCATCCCCAGCCGGCCCGGCAACGTCCGCCAGATCCATGGGCGTCCCGGGGAGGTGTGGGGCGGGTTATCGGCGGTCGACAAGCTGCTCCTCATCCGCACGCGCTGATCGATGAGAGGCGAATGATCGTCCGCGCCGCGACCCTTGATGACGCGGCGGCCATCGCCCGTGTGCACATTGAGACGTGGCGGACGGCGTATGGTGGAATCATTCCCGGCGATGTCTTGGCGGGGCTGTCCTATGAGCGGCGGCTTCAGCGCTGGACGGAGATCCTCAACCGGCCGGCCGACGCTCGATCCGGCAATTTCGTGGCGGTCCTCGACGACCGCGTGGTGGGCTTCGCCAGTGGAGGGCCGGAGCGCGACGG
Organism: bacterium; assembly: GCA_036523465.1. Lineage (GTDB taxonomy): Bacteria > Sysuimicrobiota > Sysuimicrobiia > Sysuimicrobiales > Kaftiobacteriaceae > Kaftiobacterium. The sequence goes on along the minus strand of DATDEG010000187.1, from coordinate 1,391 downwards.
CGATCCCGTTTATACGGGCGAGCTCTACGCCATCTACGTATTGAGAGCGTACGAGCGCCGCGGACTCGGCAGGTTGCTGACGCACGCCGTCGCGGCGATGCTGGTTGAAGCCGGATTCGATTCCATGTTGGTCTGGGTGCTCTCCGACAACAGCGCGGCGAGGCGCTTCTACGAGGCCCTCGGCGGAACAGTGCTGCGGGAAAAGCCCGCGGACATCTTCGGGCTGATGCTGCCGGAGGTCTCCTACGGATGGACCGATCTCGATGAACTCGTGCGCAAGATGGGCGCATAGCCGACCGCTGGCCGAGATCAGATCATCGGGAGATCGTGCGGGCGCGACCCCAGAGGAAAGGCCTCGTCGATCCGCCGCAGATCTTCGGCCGTAAGCGACACCGCCTCCGCCCCCGCATCCTCCATCACGTGCGCAATCTCCGATGCCTTGGGAATGGCGAAGACGGAGGGCCGGCGTATCAAGAAAGCCAGGGCCACCTGCCGGGGGGTTGCGCCGTGGGCTGAACCGATCTCCTGCAGTACCGTGCCTCCGTGACTGCGCGGCGTCGGGAAATCTCCCGACCCAAATGGACTGTAGGCGACGACGGCGACCTCGTGCCGCTCGCACCAAGGAATGACCGCGTGCTCGATGGCGCGCTCCTTGAGATGGTAGTCGACCTGGTTGCAGGCGATGGCCCGCGCACCGGCGACGCGCAGGGCCTCGTCGATGTCCTCGACGTCGAAGTTGCTCACGCCCCAGAAGCGCGTCTTGCCCGCCTCCACGAGATGCGTGAAGGCGCGGATCGTCTCTTCGAGCGGATGACGGCTCGGCCAGTGCAGGAGGTAGACGTCGAGGTGATCGGTGCGTAGCCGCCGCAGGCTTCCCTCGCAGGCGCGCAGGACGCCCTGGTAGGCGGCATTCTGCGGCAGGACTTTCGAGACGAGGAACACCTCGTCGCGCCGCCCCGCGATCGCCTCGCCGACGATCTCCTCGGCGCCGCCGCCGGCGTACATCTCGGCCGTGTCGACGAGCGTCAGGCCGAGATCGAACCCGAGCCGCAACGCCGCCACCTCGTCCGCTCGCCGGCGCGCCTTCTCGCCCATCATCCAGGTGCCCAGGCCGAGAAGGGGCATGCGCGCGCCGGTTCGCGAGCGGACGGTGGGGATCACGGTCCTCAGAGCCTGGTCAGGACCAGGTGGGTGGCGAGCCAGAGGAAGACGCCCATGCTGCAGACGTCGGTCGCCGTGGTGAGGAAGATGCTCGAGGCGGTCGCCGGATCGGCGCCCACGCGCTTGAGCGTCACGGGAATGAGCACGCCCGCCGCCCCGCTCACGATGCAGGAAAACGTCATCGCCATCAGCACCACGAGACCGAGCATGAGGGCATTGGGGTTGTGCTG
>DATDEG010000186.1:0-10897 GCA_036523465.1 bacterium | reverse complement strand
GGACTGGTCGATGGGCCCACGGGGCGCCAGCACCGGCGCGCCGGCGGCGACGATGGCGAAGACGATGACGATCACCAGGCCGGCGGCGGCGAGCGGGCTCCGGCGCAGGGCGCGAAGGGCGTCGCGGCGGACCGTGCGGGGCCGGGCCGGTCGGGCCGGTCTATTCGTAGCGGACGCGGGGGTCGAGGCGCGCATAGAGGATATCGACAAAGAGATTCACGACGGTGTAGAGGACGGCCACGACCAGCGTGACGCCCATTACCGCGGGGAAGTCCAGGCTGATCGCCGACGTGGTCGCGTACCGGCCGAGGCCAGGCCAGGCGAAGATCGTCTCGGTCAACACGGCGCCGGAGAGGAGGCTGCCGAACGAGATCCCGATGATCGTGAGCGTGGGGATCATCGCATTCTTCAGCGCGTGGAGCGTGACGACCCGGCGCTCGCGCAGTCCCTTGGCCCGCGCGGTGCGGATGTAATCCTGGAAGAGGACCTCGAGCATGGCCGAGCGAGTCATCCGAGCGATCACCGCGGTGGAGAACAACCCGAGGGTGAGCGCGGGCAACACAAGGTGGCGCGCCGCATCGCGCAGCGCCTGCACATCGCCGGCCAGGGTTGCGTCGATCATCAGAAGGCCTGTGCGTGCTGCAGGCGGGCTGAGCGCGATGTCGAGCCGTCCGGGTCCGGGCAGCCACCGCAACCGGTAGTAGAAGGTCGCGAGCAGCAGGAGGCCGAGCCAGAACACCGGCAGCGACGCGCCGATGAGGGCGGCGACGCGTGAGAGGTGGTCGAATATTCGATCTCTGAACACGGCGGAGAGGATACCCGCCGGAATCCCCAACGCCAGGGCGACCAGCCACGCCGACGTGCCGAGTTCGACCGTCGCCGGGAGGAATTGGCGGAGATCGTCGGCCACCGGACGGCGCGTGCGGATACTGATCCCCAGATCGCCGGTCAGAAGACGGCGGATGTACACTGCGTACTGCACCGGCACCGGCCGGTCCAGACCGTACGCCCGGCGGTACGCGGCGATCTGATCGTCGCGCGCGTGCTCGCCGAGCGCGACGAGGACCGGATCCCCAGGGACGACGTGCGCGATGAAAAAGGTAAGGACGGATACCCCCAACAGCACCAGCGCCATGGAGGCGATCCGTCCCAGGATGTAGCGACTCACACGACTAGACTGCCTACTTGCTCACCGTACGGAACTCAGCGAATGCCATCGGATTCCACACGAATCCCTGGACGCTCTTCCCCAGGGCAAACCGCGTCGTCGGCTGATAGAGGATGACGTAGGGGCCCTGATGGAGGATGCGGTCCGTGAGCTGCTTGTACAGCCCGCGCCGCTTGGCGGGATCGGTGGCCAGAGCGGCCTGCTTGGCGAGATTGGCCGCGGTCTGGTCCTCATACTGGTTGCGCCAGGCGATGGACTTCGCCGCGTAATCCGAGAACGGCGTCGCGTTCCCGTCCGGATCGGGGAAGTCAGGGCCCCAGAGGATCATCACGAGCTGTCCTTTCTGCGCGCGGTAGACATTGAGCAGCTGCGCCTGGGCGGTCTCCTTGATCGCGACCTTGATGCCGGCTTTGGCCAGGTCGCTCTGCACCTTGGCGGCGATGTCCGACCACTTCACGCCGCCGGGCGCCGGACCGGTCGGCACGAGCAGCTCGACGGAGAACCCACTCGCCAGCCCGGCTTCCCGGAGCAGGGCCTTGGCCCGCGTGACGTTGGCCTGGAACGGTGCGGAGCTGTTGAACCCGAACAGACCTTCGGGCACGATCGTCTGGACCTTCCGAGCCTCTCCGCGCAGCAGGCTGCGCACGATGCCGTCATAGTCGATGCTCCAGCGAATCGCCTCGCGGACCTGCGCCTTGTCCAGCGGCGGGTGCTTGGCGTTCATCCCGATGTAAACGAGCTGGAGGAGGCGGCCCTTCTGCACCTTCACGGTGGGCTTGCCGGCAAGCTCGCGTGCCTGTTCTGGGGTGAGGTTCGCGGCGATATCGGCGTCGCCTGATTCCACCATGAACTTCTGCGTGCTCGATTCGGGGACGTGCTGGATGACGACGCGGCTGAGCTTGGGCTTGGTGCCCCAGTAGTTCGTATTGGCGACGAGGACGGCGCGAGACTCCGACTCCCACCGCTCCAGCGAGTACGGGCCGGTCCCGGCGGAGTGATCGCGCAACCATGCCTCACCGCGGTCACCGCTGGTCTCGTGCGCCTTGGCCTCCTCCGGATCGACGATGCCGCCCACGGTGAAGGTCAAGACGGAAAGGAAGGCCTGGGGGCTCGACGTCTTCGGCAGCGTCACTTCCACCGTGCTGTCGTCGACCGCCTTCGTGTCGCCCTCCTTCATGCCGGCCACATCCTTGAAGAGGAAGGCCGGCGACTTGTTCAGCCCGATGACGCGGTCGAAGGAGTACGCCACCGCTGCCGCAGTCAGCGGCCGCCCTGTGCTGAACTTCACGCCGGCGCGGAGCTTGAAGGTGACCTTCCAGGCACCGCCCGCATCCTTGATGCTCCACGACTGCGCCAGGCGCGGCTTGAGCGTGGCGAGATCCTCACCCTCGAACGCCACAAGCGTGTCATACACGTTCTGCGCGACCAGCACGCCGCTGAACTCGTAGACGACGGCAGGGTCGAGCGAGATCATGTCGCTGATATCCGTGGCATAGACAAGGGTGTCGCGCGCAGGAGCGGCAATCCCCGGGCTCACGGTCGGCGCAAGCAGCAGGCCTACCACGAGCAGGAGAGGCAAGAGTCTGCGCAATCTGATCGCCTCCTTCGCCATCCGTGCAGAGAGTTGGGCCGGTCGACGGCCGGGTAATGGGCGTCTTAGTTCGGACCCTTCCCGGCGAACACCTGCGTTCGCGGATCAGGCGCCGGAAAGGAGAACCGGCCCGGCGGCCAAATGCACGGAAAGGATGGTCGCCGTCGATCTCGCGCTGGGCTTTGTCCTGAGCCTGCTGATCACCGTCCTCTCAGTCCGGCGTCATCTGCTCACGCCGGACGGCGCAGGGGCGGCCGTGGTCGTCGGGACGCTGACGATCGGGTTGGGAGGGTGGCGGTTCGGGACGCTGCTCGGCATCTTCTTCGTCACCAGCAGCATCCTCACGCAATGGCAGCGTCCTCTGAAGGCGCGCTTTGAGCCGGGCGCCGCGCGTAACGCCCTGCAGGTGCTGGCGAACGGGAGCGTCGCGGCAGCAGGCGCCGCAGTGTGGGGCTTCTCGCACTCAGGGATCGCCGCGGCCGCCTACGCAGCGGCCCTCGCCGCGGCCACCGCCGACACGTGGGCAACCGAGGTTGGCCTGCTGAGCCGCCGTCCGCCGCGGTTGATCACGAGGTGGCGCACGGTGGAGCCGGGCGCGTCCGGCGGGGTGACTCTCCTGGGAAGCGCGGCCGCCCTCGTCGGAGCCGCTCTCATCGCCGGAAGTGCACGGTTGCTGGACGTGACGGTCTGGGTCCCGTGGGCCGCCGGTATCGCCGGAGTGGCGTTCGACAGCCTGCTGGGCGCGACCGTTCAGGACCATCGCGCCGGGATGACCAACGATGCCGTCAACTTCCTCGCGACGCTCGCCGCCGCCATCATGGGGGCGGTTCTCGCCCTCCGACGCTAGCGCACCTCCAGCACGCCCACCATCCCGGCCTCGGCATGCCCTTCGATAGAACAGGAAAACTTGAATCGCCCGCGAGACCGGGGAACGAAGAAGAGCCGTGCCGTCCGCCCGGGCTGAACCCGGACGAACTCGAGACCGGACGCTTCCACCCGCATGCTGTCGTCCGCCGCGGCTGCAGGAATGTGCCGCAGCACCGGCGCGTCGAACTGATGCGCAATCTGTCCCGAATTCACCAGATCGATCACCGCTGGCACCCCCGCAGGCAGCCGGATCACCGAAGGACGAAATGCGAACTCCCTCATCTCGACACGCACCGCGGGGGGTGAGGCCGCCGCACGTCCCGCCCAGAGCACAATGGAGGACGTTGCGGCAAGAGCGAGGATGCGGCTGATCTTTACCGCGCGCATACTGAGGAGAGAGGGAGGGCGATCAGAGAGATCTCCGGCGCCCTCCCCCACGCATCCCTTACTCGTTGTTGAACGGTGTCAGCAGCGGATTGAACTCGCCGAATATGCCGTTCGGGTTTGGATACCAGATCCAGAGGTGCATGGTCACCAGGGGCGGATGCCAGAAGTTGAATTTCGCCCCGGTCTTGGCATTCGTCTTCGCGCACTTCGCCTCGGCGGATGCCATGACGAACGAGCCGTCGACGTAGTGGCAGGCCGCGGCGAATGTGCCATAGCGCGCACCCTGCAGCGGCGCCGTCGCCGGCTTCTTGTTGGGGAACACCCACTCGATGGCCACGAGCTGCCATGCGTCGCCGTCGCGGACGTAGACGAGGATCGGGGGTTTGGTGACGTCAAAGCCCTGGACCTTGGGATTGAGGTAGTGATACCCCATGTTCGGGATCATGGGCGTGATAATCATGTACCCGTCGGCCTTGGCCTGCTCGAGGTCGGTGACGTATTTGGCCGTCGCCTTCCTGGCCTTGGCGATCTGCGCGATGACCGCTGGGGCAACCGTGGGCTCCGCGGCCGCCGCGGTATGAACCATAGGAGATCCGGCCACGTCCAGCTTGGCCGGCCCCGGAGCAATGACCGCGAACAGTATCAGGATCGCCGCGGTCATCAACCAGATGAATCGTCGCATCGTTCTCCCCTCCTACCAGGTGTGTCTGGTGTACGTGTCGGGATGGATCTCCCGCACCTCGGTAATCGTGTCGCAGGGAACCTCGGCCAACCGTGCCGCCTCCAGCAGGGCGGCCGGGCTGCTGGCCTCGTACTCGTCGAAGAACTTGCTGCGATCGACGGCGAGGTTGCTGCGGATCCAGCGCACCCCGTCCATCGTGCTGTTCACCGCGACGATGCGCCGGGCGGCGTCTTCGATGTCCGCCTCGGAGAAGCCGGGCGGCAGATTGCGCTCGATGACGTACCTCGGCATCGACCCCTCCGACCGCAGGATGCCTTCGAAGGCTGCCGCAAGCCTAGCAACCTTCACCGATCGGTACATGGGGGAAATCCCCTATTTTGCGCGCGTCGCGTCCCCGGACCCAGTCGCCGTTCTCTCAGGAAATGGCTGTGCCATCATCTTTCGGACATCGCCCAGGGTCCCGTACACAGAGAGAGCCGCCGCTTCCCAGCGTTTCCCCATCTGCTCCCATGCCTGCTGGGCTTTGATGTTGGGATAGCGGCTTCCCCCCTCCACCGGCAGGGGCGTTCCTCCGGCCACGAGTGCTGCTGTGAGTGTCAGAATAAGGACGGCGAGCGTCACGATGCGCATCTCTGCCACCTCCTTCAGGATCGTGCAGTGACAAGTGTGACCTGAACGTCGTCCGCCCTCCACGCATTCGTGCACATAGGATCTGTGGAATTGTCCTCATTGGGACATCAGGAATTGAGTGCGGTGGTGCGGCGGGTCGCCTACGTTGCGCGCAGACGCAGCGCGTCTCGATCGAGAATCGTGATGCCGCGGCGGTGCGTCTCGATCAAGCCTTGTTCGCGAAGGACGCGGAGGGCCTTGCTCACTGCCTCGCGGGAGGCCCCAACCCACCCGGCCAGTTCCTCCTGGCTGAGCGACAGTCGGATGCGAACGCGGCCTCCAGAAGCTTCCCCGTATCGATCCGCAAGGGTAAGAAGACGGACGGCTACCCGGCCGGTCGTGTCCAGTGGACCGAGCATGATTTGCGAGCGCGTGGCTTCGCGGAGGCGCCGGTAACCAGTACGCAAGAGAACCTGACGGACGTTAGGAAACTCCTCGAGAAACTCCGTGAACGCCGCCGTGCTCACGACCAGCGCTTCGACCGGACCTAGAGCTATGCCGGCGGCCATATGCGGTTCTCCGTCGATGAAGGAGTCTTCGCCCAGCAATTCGCCGGATCCGCGGACCGTAATGACGATCTCTTCCCCGTCATCAGCAAACGAGGAAATCTTCACCCGGCCGCTGAGCACGACCCATACGCTCCCCGAGCGTTCTCCTTCACTGAAGAGCGGGGCGCCATTGCGGAAACGGCGCCGTCTGCCGCGGAGGAGAAGGGCAGCGCGCTCCTGGGCCGTGACGCTGCCGAGAAACCCGGACATCGCGCGGTCGGTCATGGAGGCATTCGAATACACGGCTTTTCGCCTGGGAGCAAGCTGGGTTCCTGCGAAGTTTTCCCGTAGCGGCAACGAGGGCGCCATCGGCAAACGCGAGATCTCCGGTTTTGGGAAGGTCCAGGGACGCGGCTGGGCTAGTGACGGAAGTGGCGCGTGCCGGTGAAGATCATCGCCATGCCGTGCTCGGTCGCAGCGGCGATGATCTCCTCGTCGCGGACCGAGCCGCCGGGCTGGATCACCGCGGTGATGCCCGCGCGGGCCGCGGCATCGAGGCCGTCGCGGAAGGGGAAGAAGGCGTCGCTCGCCATCACCGCTCCCCTCGCCCGCTCTCCGGCCACCCTCGCCGCGATCTCCACGGCCCCGACACGGTTCGGCTGCCCGGCGCCGATCCCCACCGTGGCGCCGCCACGCCCGAAGACGATGGCGTTGGACTTCACCCACCTCGCCACGATCCAGGCGAACTCGAGGTCTCGCCTCTCCTCCGGCGTGGGCGTGCGGGGCGTGACCACCCGGGGTGATGCGGCGGCCGCGTCGCCGACGTCCGGGTCCTGAAGAAGCACGCCACCGCGGACATGCTTCACCTCGACCTCACGCGGTCCGTCCGCGGGCGGCGGAGACACGAGAAGACGCAGATTCGTCTTCTTCTTGAAGATCTCGCGCGCCTCGGTGGAAAACCCCGGGGCGACGATGACTTCCGTGAACACCTCGGCGATGGCCGACGCCGCCGGGCCGTCGACGATCCGGTTGAGTGCGACGACGCCGCCGAACGCGGAGACGGGATCACAGCGTAGTGCCGCCGCGTAGGCGTCAGCAAGGGTATTCCCGATTGCGGCGCCGCACGGTGTGGCGTGCTTGATGATCGCCGCCGCCGGTGTGGTGAACGCAGCGGCGAGCCCCCACGCTGCGTCGAGATCGACGATGTTGTTGTAGGAGAGCTCCTTGCCCTGGAGCTGCTCGGCGTCGACCAGCGACCGGCTTCCGGGTGGATGGCGGCGGTAGAACGCGCCTGATTGGTGAGGATTCTCCCCGTACCTGGTGTCTTGGAGCTTCCGATAGGCGAGCGTGATGAACTCAGGGAACCGCCGTCCGGTCTGCCGGGCGAAGTAGCCGGCGATCGCGCTATCGTATGCCGCGGTGCGGGAGAAGGCATCGGCGGCCAGACCCCGGCGCGTCCCAACGGAGAGACCACCGGTCTCCTGAAACTCGGCCGCCACCACCGCGTATTGCGCGGGATCGCACACCACGCCCACGCGCTCCCAGTTCTTCGCCGCCGCGCGGATGAGCGCGACGCCCCCGATGTCTATCAGCTCGACGGCCTCTTCAGGCGGCGCGTCCTCGGCGAGCCCCTCGAAGGGGTACAGATTGACGACGACCAGATCCACGGGCGTGATGCCCAATCCCGCCAGCTCGTCGCGGTGGGCAGGATCGTCGCGCCCCAGGACCGCTGCGAAGACCGCAGGATGGAGCGTCTTCACCCGGCCGTCAAGGATCGACGGATACCCGGTGATGGACTCGATGGTGGTGACTGGGAGACCCGCCTCCCTCAGGGCAGATCCTGTCCCGCCGGTGCTGAGGATGTCGGCGCCCGAGGACACCAACGCCGCCGCGAGATCAACGACCCCGGTCTTGTCCCAGACGCTGATCAATGCGCGCCGCACCGTGATCCGCCCGGGCATCGGCACGCGCTCCGTGATCGGCCGCTGCATAGAGTATCGCCTGGGCGCTTTCTCCGGCTACTGAGGAACCGGCAGCGGCTCTCGCGCCGGCAGGATGCGCACGCGGTGGCCCACGACCTGCAGGCGCCCCTCCGCAAACAACTTCACCGCCTCGGGATAGAGCCGGTGCTCTTCGACGAGGATCCGCTCGGCGAGCGACTGGGCAGTATCGGTGTCGAGGACCGGGACCACCGCCTGGAGGATGATCGGCCCGCCGTCCGGGGCCTCGTTCGCGAAATGGATCGTGCACCCGGAGAAGCGCACGCCGCTGTCCAGCACGGTCTGGTGGACGCGATCTCCGTACATGCCGAGCCCGCCGAAGGATGGCAAGAGCGCCGGGTGGATGTTCATGATACGGTCCGGGAACTGCCGGATAAACGACGGCCCAAGCACGCGCATGAAGCCGGCCAGGCAGATGAGATCGACCTCGTAGGAATGGAGAATCTCGACGAGCTTCGCGTCGAAGGTGTCCCGGTCGGGGAACGCCCGGTGATGCATCGCCACGGCCGGAATCCCGGCCAGCCTCGCCCGGTCGAGGGCCCGCGCCTTCGGGTTGTTACTTACGACGACGACGACTCGCCCGGGGATCTCTCCCCGGTTGCACCCGTCCATGATCGCCTGCAGGTTGGTGCCATTGCCTGATGCGAGCACGCCGATCCGGATCTTTTCCGTCACCACTCCACACCCCGTTCTCCGCTGATCACCGACCCGATGACCCAGGCCTCCGCGCCGTTGGCCCGGCAGATGTCGGTGGCCAGGCGTCCGCGTTCCTTTGGTGCCACTACTATCATGCCCACTCCCATGTTGAATGTCGCGGACATCTCCTGGTCATCCATGTTTCCGGCCTGCTGGAGGATGGAGAAGAGCCTGGGAACGGGCCAGCCGGCGGGGTCAAGGCGGGCGCGGCGTCCTTCGGGAAGGATGCGGAGGAGGTTTGCGGAGATTCCCCCTCCGGTCACATGGGCGGCTCCGCGGAGCCAGCCGGCCTTCGCCAGGGCGGTGAGGGGGCGGCGATACGATCTGTGCGGGACGAGCAAGGCATCGGCCAACGAAACCGAGAGCCCTTCGGGGATGGTGGGCAGCGCCCACCGCCGCCGCGCCATGATCGCGCGTGCCAAGGAGTAGCCGTTAGTGTGGAGCCCGGCAGACGCCATCCCGATGAGGATGTCCCCGGGCCGGATCCGGCTCCCATCGGTGAGCCCGTCTCGTTCCGCCACCCCCACGACGGCAGCCACGACGTCGAGCCCGGACTCAGCGTACACTCCCGGCATCTGCGCCGTCTCCCCGCCGATCAGGGCGACGCCTTCCTCCCGGCAGGCGGCCGTCGCGCCGGCCAGCAGTGCGGTGACCTCGCCGGCCTCGAGCCGGGACGCGGCGAGATAGTCGAGGGCGAACAGCGGCGTTGCCCCGAGGACGGCGACGTCGTTCACCCCGTGGACGATCGCATCCCGTCCGACGACGTCGAGCCGGCCGGCCTCACGGGCCAGCAGGACCTTGGTTCCGACCCCGTCGATGGTCGAAACGAGCACGGGATTGCGATATCCGGTGAGATGGAACAGGCCGCCGAACTGGCCCACGTCACCGAGGACGTGTGCGGAGAACGTCCCCCGGATCGCCGGCGTTCCAGCTGCCAGGGCGGCCATCACGGTCCCGCGATGGACTCCGGCGGCAGCGTAGGTGAGTCGCTCGCTCATGTCAGTCGTTCAGCCAGCGTGCGTCCACGCGGGCGACCGTCGACCCAGTAAGGACAGGGTCGGCGGCGCGCGGGGGGCGACCATCCTCGAGGGCGAAGCGGCCGGCCATCGCCTCCTCCGGCAGCGCGGTGGGGTATTGACCGTCGAGACAAGCCATGCAGAGACGTCCCCGCGCGAGCTGCAGGGCTTCGACCAGCCCCTCCTGACTCAGGTAGCCCAACGAATCGGCGCCGATCATCCGGCGGATCTCCTCCACCGGGGTCGTCGCGGCGACAAGCTCCCCCCGGCTGCTTGTATCGATGCCGTAGAAGCATGGGAAGCGGATCGGCGGAGAGGAGATGCGGACGTGGACCTCGCTCGCCCCCGAGGAGCGCAGCATCCGCACGATCTTGCCGCTCGTCGTCCCCCGGACGATCGAGTCGTCCACGAGAACCACCCGGTGCCCATCGATGACTTCCCGCAAGGGATTGAGCTTGATGCGCACCCCGGCGTCCCGCGTGGCCTGGTCCGGCTGGATGAACGTCCGGCCCACGTAGCGATTCTTCACCAGCCCGACCTCGAAGGGCAGCCCGGAGACATCCGAGTAGCCCATCGCCGCCGACGTTCCCGAGTCGGGCACGGCTAGGACGACATCGGCACTCGCCGGATGCTCTCGGGCCAGGATCTGGCCCATCCGCCTCCGGACGACGTGAACGTTCCTCGCGGCCAGCGTGGTGTCGGGCCGGGCGAAGTAGATGTACTCGAACACGCAGTGGGCCCGGCGCTTGGCAGGCACACTCTGGCGCGCCGCCATGGATGCGCCGGCGAGGATCACAAGCTCACCCGGCTCCACGTCGCGCACGAACGACGCGCCGATGTGATCGAAGGCGCAGGTCTCGCTGGCCAGCATCCATCCGCGCCCCGTCGATCCGATCACCAGCGGCCGGATGGCGTGCGCGTCACGGAACCCGAAGACCCTACCGTCGACAAGCATCGTCACGGTGAAGGCGCCTTCGATTCTGGTCAACGCGTGGACCACCGCGTCCTCTACGGTGTCCGCGGGGGCGCGGGCGATCGCCTGGGCGATGACCTCGCTGTCCGACGTAGAGGTGAACTCAGCGCCGGATGCCTCGAGCTCCCGCCTGAGCATGGGGGCGTTGATGAGGTTCCCGTTGTGCGCCAGGGCAAGCGGTCCCCAGGGCGAGGGCACGAGCAGGGGTTGCGCGTTCTCGATCCGCGCGCTGCCCATCGTCGAATACCGAACGTGGCCGATGGCCAGGCGTCCCGGAAGCGCGGCGATCCGCTCTCCGTCGAACACCTGTGAGACGAGGCCCATCCCCCGGTGCACCCAGGTCCGCGCTCCGTCGCTGCT
>DATDEG010000185.1:0-2509 GCA_036523465.1 bacterium | reverse complement strand
CGATCGACGCCGTCGCCACCGACCACGCGCCGCACGCCGCGGAGGAGAAGGCGGTGGAGTTCGATCGCGCGCCGTTTGGCGTCCTTGGATTGGAGACGGCCCTGGGTGTGGTACTGACGCACCTCGTCAGGCCCGGGGAGTTGACGCTGTCCGAGGCTATCCGTCGCATGAGCACGACCCCGGCGGCGATCCTCGGTCTCCCCGGCGGATCGCTGGCGCTGGGAGGTCCAGCCGATCTCGTCGTGATCGACCTGGAGCGGCGGTGGACCGTGCGCGCCTCCGAGCTGGTCTCACGTTCGAAGAACACGCCGTTCGAGGATTGGACGCTTCAGGGTCGTGCGGTGCTGACCGTGGTCGGTGGGGAGATCCGGCACAACGAATTGGCGGTCGAGGTGCAGACGTGATGCACGCCGATCCACGGACAACTGCGGGGACCGACACTCGTCCCGCGTTGCGCGACCGGCTCATCGTCGCCCTCGACATGCCCGCGTTGGAGCAAACCGGCGCACTCCTCGGCCGCCTCATCCCCGTGGTGCGCTGGTTCAAGGTCGGCTCGGAGTTGTTCACTGCAGCCGGGCCCCGGGCCGTCGCGCTCGTGCTCGACCAGGGAGGGCAGGTCTTTCTGGATCTGAAGTATCACGACATCCCCCACACGGTTGGAAGAGCGGTCGCCTCGGCGGTGCGGCTGGGCGTCTCCATGCTGAACGTGCACATCTCCGGAGGCCGGGAGATGATGCGGGCGGCCGCCGACGCCCGCGCCGGCTCCCCGGTCGCCGTGTTGGGCGTGACCGTCCTCACCAGCCTGGAGGAGGACGCGGCGCGGGTGACGGACCTCGCCCGTCTGGCTCGAGAGAGCGGCCTCGATGGAGTCGTGGCTTCCCCGCGCGAGGCGGCGGCGATCAAGCGCGACTGCGGGCAATCCTTCCTCGTCGTCACGCCGGGTATCAGGCCGGCCTCCATCAGCGAGGATGATCAGCGGAGGTCGACGACGCCCGGGGCGGCCATCCGAGGGGGGAGCGACTACCTGGTCGTCGGCCGTCCCGTGCTGGCTGCTCCCGATCCCGCCGGTGCGGCTCAGGGGATCCTCGACGAGATGGCACGGGCAATGCGATCCGGTCCATCGGATCCCGAACAATAGTTATCCACATCCTCACCTCGTTCGGTTGACACTCTCCTTCCACGCTGGCTACAATGAACCAAAATCCGGGTCCCCAAAGATCGCTGGACGATTCTTGGGGTGCGCCTTCGCGGGGGCAAAGTCGTTTGGCGCTGCTGGACGAGGTCGACGAGGTTCTCATCCCGGCCGACGCGCTCAGCGCGCGCGTCCGGGAGCTCGGCCGGCAGATCAGCAGGGATTATGAAGGCAAGGAACCGCTCCTCGTCGGGATACTGACGGGGGCGGTTCTGTTCATGTCGGATCTCCTCCGGGCGATCACGATCCACTGCCACGTCGATTTCATGGCCACGAGCTCATACGCCTCCGGAACGACGAGCTCCGGCATCGTCCGCATCCTCAAAGATCTGGATCAATCGATCGAGGGCCGCCACGTCATCGTCGTCGATGACATCATCGACACAGGGCTGACGATGGACTACCTCCTGGAGACGCTGAAGACGCGGTATCCGGCGAGCCTGCGCGTCTGCGCCCTGCTGGACAAGGTCCCGCGGCGCCTTCGCTACGTGCCGCTTGACTACCGCGGCTTCGAGATCCCCGACAAGTTCGTCGTCGGCTACGGGCTGGACTTCGCTGGACGGTACCGCAACGTGCCGTTCATCTGTGTGCTCAAGCCCGAGATCTACGCCCCGAAGGGAGACGCCGAGTCCGTCCCGATGGCCGCGCGATGACCGACTTCCTGGGCGGCAGGCGCATCGCCCGACGCACGTTCGGGCTCGACGAGATCGCCCTCGTTCCCGCGTCAGCGACGGTTGACCCGCTGGACGTCGACCTCTCCTGGTCCGTCGATGGGCTTCACTTTGACCTGCCGTTCGTCGCCGCCGCGATGGACAGCGTCGTGGACGACGGCGTTGCTGTGGCGCTCAGCAAGCTTGGTGCCCTCGCCGTCCTCAACCTGGAGGGACTGCAGACGCGCTACGAACGGCCTGAGGAGCCGCTGGAGCAACTCGCCGCGGCCCCGGTCGAAGATGTCGTCCGGGTGATGCAGCGTCTGTACGCCGCCCCGATCGATGACGATCTGGTCGCCGCGCGGATCAGGTCGATCGTCGGCGGCGGAGGCGCAGCAGCCGTGTCGGTCACCCCGGCCATGGCCGGTCGCCTCGTCCCTGTGGCAGAGCGCGCCGGCGCGCGGCTCATCATCCTCCAGTCCACGGTGGTGACCGACCGCCACCACTCCTCGCGCGGACGCGCCGTTCCGGTGCGCGACCTCATCGCGCGGTGCGAGGTCCCTGTGATGGTGGGGAACACCGTCGGGTACGACGCGGCGATGGCGCTGCTCGACGCCGGGGCGGCGGGATTGTTCGTCGGCGTCGGACCGGGGGCCGCCTGCACGAG
>DATDEG010000184.1:0-14258 GCA_036523465.1 bacterium | reverse complement strand
GGCTTCGTGCTCGGCACGCAGCGGCTCTACGACTTCATCCACGACAATCCGGTCATCGAGCTCCACCCGCAGGATTACGTGAACGATCCGTTCGTCATCGCGCAGAACGCGAAGATGGTGGCGATCAACTCCGCGATCGAGGTCGATCTCACCGGGCAGGTCTGCGCGGACAGTATCGGGCCGAGGTTCTACAGCGGTGTAGGGGGCCAGCTCGACTTCATCTACGGGGCATCGCGTTCGCCGGGCGGGCTTCCGGTCATCGCCCTGCCGAGTACCGCGCTCGGGGGGAAGGCCTCCCGCATCGTCGCGATGCTGAAGCCCGGCTCGGGCGTGACGACCTCGCGCAACCACGTCCGGTTCGTCGTAACGGAGTACGGGGTCGCCGACCTGTACGGAAGGACCGTCCGGCAGCGGGCGCGCGCCCTGATCGGCATCGCCGATCCCCGCTTCCACGACGACCTGGAGCGCTCGGCCCGCGAACTCCGCTACCTGTAGCACGCGGGAAGGGGTGACGCCCTTGGGTTGGCGCCCGTCGCCCCCGGTTCGGCGGACCTAGGGGGAATCCACCCACCACCCGATGGCGCCTCCTATGCCCCCTTCGTACCATGACTACGGGTGTCGGAGTGACCTCCGTCGACGTTTTCATCGGCCCCTTCGGCAGCGGGAAGACCGAAGTGGCCCTCAACCGCGCACTGTCGCTTGCCGCCGGTGGGGAGGATGTGACATTTGTCGACCTCGACATCGTGGATCCTTACTTTCGGGGCCGACAGGCCCGGGCGGCCCTGGAGGGCGCGGGTGTCACGGTCGTTGCCCCCCCTCCGTCTTGGGATGAGGTCGATCTTCCCCTTCTGAGCCCCGAAGTCTACGCCGGGCTCCAGAATCCTGGTCGGGTCCTCGTCGACGCCGGAGGCGAGGCCCATGGTGCGCTTGCCGTACGCCAGGTGCTCCATCTCCTCCCGTCTGACGTTCAGGTGTACCTGGTCGTCAATCCTTACCGGCCCTTCATGCGGTCGGCGGAAGAGGTGGTCCAGGTCGCGGGTCTCATCGCCGAGGCTGCCGGCCGCCCGATCACGGCGTTGATCGCGAATCCGAATCTGGCCGGAGCGACGACGGCCGACGTCGTCCGTGAAGGGCTGTGGGTCGTGGAGACGGCCGCCCGGTATCTCGGGCTGCCCGTAGCCTGGACGGCGGTCGGGGCCGCGCTCCTCCCCGAGCTCTCGCTGGCAGGCGACGTGCTCCCGCTGCGTTTCCATATGCTTCCGTTCTGGGAGGTCCCCGTTCATGCTTAAGCTCGTGATCGACGAGGAGCGCTGCAAGGGGTGCCAGCTCTGCGTCGAGTTTTGCCCGCCCAAGGTCCTGTCGATGCGCACCACGCTGAACGCCCGCGGCTTCTATCCGGTCACACTGATCGACGAGGAGCGGTGCACGTCCTGCGCGGCGTGCGCCATCGTCTGCCCGGACACGGTTATCGCCGTCTACAAGGCTGAGCGTGTGGCGGTGGCGCGATGAGCGTGCAGACGACCGCGGACACGCGGGTGCTCATGAAGGGCAATGAGGCGATCGCCGAGGCGGCGATCCGCGCCGGGCTGCAGGCGTACTTCGGATACCCGATCACGCCGCAGAGCGAGATCTCCGAGTACATGGCAGCCCGCCTGCCGTCCGCCGGCGGCGCCTTCCTCCAGGCAGAGAGCGAAATCGCGGCGATCAACATGGTCTACGGCGCCGCGGGGGCGGGCGCCCGGGTGATGACCAGTACGAGCAGCCCCGGGATCAGCCTGATGCAGGAAGGGCTGTCATACCTTGTCGGTTCAGAGCTCCCCTGCGTCGTGGTCAACATCATGCGGGGCGGCCCCGGACTGGGGAACATCGCGCCCTCCCAGGCCGACTACTTCCAGGCCACGAAGTCCGCCGGTCACGGCGACGGACGGAATCTCGTCCTCGCCCCGTCGACGATCCAGGAGGCGGCCGATCTCACCGTGCTCGCGTTTGATCTCGCCGAGCAATACCGCAACCCCGTGATGATACTCGGGGATGGGTATCTGGGCCAAATGATGGAGCCTGTCGTGTTTCCGGACGCCCGGCCACCCCGTCCGGCCCCGGCCTGGGCCACAACCGGCAGGGCGGAAGGGCCGGTCCGTCTCATCAACTCCATCTACCTCGAGGCCGAGGCGCTCGAGGCCCACAACCTGCGGCTCCAGGAGAAATACCGCCGGATGCGCGCCGAGGTACGGGTCGAAGCCTACAAGATGGATGACGCGGAGCTCGCCGTCGCGGCGTACGGCATCGCCGCGCGCGTCGTGCGCTCCGCGGTGGACCGGGCGCGGGCCAAAGGCCTGCCGGTCGGCCTCCTGCGCCCGATCAGTCTCTATCCGTTTCCTTCGGATGCGTTCGCGGCGGCGGCCCCGCGTGTGCGCGCCTTCCTTACGGTCGAGCTCAGCGCGGGTGAGATGGTGGAAGATGTGCGCCTGGCAGTTGAGGGCCGTGTCCCGGTGCGCTTCTACGGGCGCATGGGCGGCGTGGTGCCGACGCCGCCGGAATTGGTGGGCCAGATCGAGAGAGCGCTGCGGGAGGTGGACGGTCGATGAAGCAGGTCTTCGCGCGTCCGGCGTCGCTCTCCGAGACGGCCTTCACCTACTGTCCGGGATGCACGCACGGAGTGGCCCACCGGCTGGTCGCCGAAGCGATCGACGATCTCGGGATCCAAGAGCGCACGATCGGCGTCGCGTCGGTCGGTTGCTCGGTGTTCGCCTATAACTTCTTCGACCTCGACTTCCAGCAGGCGGCGCACGGCCGCGCGCCCGCGGTGGCGACCGGCATCAAGCGCGTGCTGCCCGACCGCGTGGTCTTCACGTATCAGGGCGACGGGGACCTCGCCGCCATCGGCACCGCGGAGATCGTCCATGCCGCGAACCGGGGCGAGAAGATCACGGTGATCTTCATCAACAACGCCGTCTACGGGATGACGGGCGGGCAGATGGCGCCGACGACCCTGGTGGGCATGCGGACGACGACGAGCCCCTTCGGGCGTGATCCGCGCGTGGCCGGACATCCGATGCACGTCGTGGAGCTGCTCTCGTCTCTCGGCGGCGTCGCCTACCTCGCCCGCGTCGCGCTCTGCGGGGTGGCCCAGATCCACAAGGCGAAGAAGGCCATCCGCCGCGCATTCCAGGTGCAACTCGATGGGATCGGGTTCTCGCTCGTCGAGGTCCTCTCGACGTGTCCGGTCACCTGGGGGCTGCAACCGGTCGAGGCGGTGCGCTGGCTGGAAGAGCACATGCTCCCGGTATTTCCGCTCGGTGAGGTCGTCACGCCGGAGAAGCGCGTCATCTCGCCGGCGAGCGCCGGACTTCCGGCCGAGAGCAAGGAGCGTGGATAAGCCGATGGCCGGGATCGAGCTCATCATCGCCGGATTCGGAGGGCAGGGCATCCTGTTCCTGGGGGAGATCCTCACCAAAGCGGCGGTGCTCGAAGGGAAGCAGGCGACGTGGATGCCGTCCTATGGGCCGGAGCAGCGCGGCGGAACCGCGACCTGCACCGTTGTCATCTCTGACGAGCCGATCGGATCTCCGGTGGTCGCCGATCCTGACGTCGCCATCGTCCTGAACCGACCGTCCATGGAGAAGTTCGAGCCGCGGATCCGCCCCGGCGGGGTGCTCATCGTGAACCGCTCGATGATCGACGCCGCGCCGTCGCGCGCCGACATCCAGGTGCTCGAGATCGACGCCGTCGAGGAGGCCACCGCGCTCGGGCGCGCGCAGATCGCTAACATGATCCTTCTCGGCGCCCTGCTCGCCGTGCGCCCCGTCGTCGCCTTTGAAAGTGTGGCTCAGGCGCTCGCCCTGCACTTTCCGCCCGAGCGCCATCAGCTCGTCGAGGTGAACGTGTCGGCAGTCGCCCGCGGTGCCGCCGTGGCCCACGGAGAGCGGATCGCGCACGCGCTGGCGTCGTAAGGAAGGAGCCTCGCACATGGGGGAGCCCGCCCGCAAGCTAGACCATGATCTGCCAGCGGGGACCCAACCGCCGCGGCAGCCCCTCCGCGCGCGCGTCCTTCCGCTGCGCCAGAGAGAAGGGGAGCGGCGCGGACCGGACGCGTGGGTCCTGGACCAGGTCGTGCTCTGGTACCGAACCCGGCGCGATTGAATGAACGGCTAGGCGCCGATCAGGTGTCGGGCGATGAAGGCAACGTTGGCCGGCCGCTCGGCGAGACGGCGCATGAAATACGGATACCAGTGCGTTCCGAACGGGATATAGACGCGCACCTGATAGCCGCCCACCGCCAACTGCTCCTGTAGATCCCGCCGGATCCCGTAGAGGAACTGGAATTCGAAGCGGTCCGCCCCGATGCCCCGGGAGGCGGCAAACGTGCGCGCCCGGGTGATGAGGCGCTCGTCGTGGGTGGCTAGAGCGGGCCGCTCGCCGTACAAGAGGAGATGCTCGGCGAGCCTCGCGTAGGCGGCATCCACGTCGGCTTTGTGCGGGTACGCGACGGAGGGTGATTCGGCGTACGCGCCCTTGCACAGACGAATCGATATCCCTTGCCTCACGTAACGCTCGAGATCATCCGGAGTCCGCAGCAGGTAGGCTTGCAGGACAATCCCGACATTTCGGGCGCCGGATGACACCACCCGGTCGAAGACCCGCAGCGTCGCGGGAAGCCGGCCGCTGTCTTCCATGTCTACGCGCACGAACGTTCCAACGGACGCCGCCGTCCGGGCGATAAGGCCGAGCATCTCCGTGGTGAGATCCTCCGACAGGTCGAGGCCCATCTGCGAGAGTTTGAGGGAGACGTGTGACCGGAGGCCCCGATGGAAGATGCCGTTGAGGACTTCCACGTATCCGCGGGCGGCGCGGCGGGCGTCGTCCTCAGACTGCGTCGCTTCCCCCAGCAGGTCGAGCGTGGCATCGATCCGCCGCTCCTGCAGTCCGGCCGCGGCGGCCAGTCCCTCGTCCATCGTCTCTCCTGCGACGAACCTGTGCAGCGCGGGACGCAGTGCCCCTGAACGGCGCGCGAACGCCCAGGCGCGTTCGCTGTGGGAGAGCGCGAGGAACAGCTCGCGGAGCATCCGGCTACGCCACCCGCGGGGAGCGGGCCAACTCGAGCACCCGCGGGCGCGCAAGGCGCACGAAGTCGGTGTAGGCGATCGTCATCGTCGCGCGATGCGTGCCGGCATTGAAGGTGATATGCCGGTGCGCGGCCAGCGCCGGATCGGCGTAGACCTCGACGCCGTAGAGGTTCCCGAAGGGAGGCATCGCGCCCATCTCGCAGTCCCCGAAGATCTCGGCGAATTCACGCTCCTCCGCCAGACGGGCCGTGTGTGCCCGCAGGCCTTCGCGCACCAACTCCAGGTCTACGCGGTGAGGGGCGGGGAGGACGAGCATCACCAGCCGGGCATCCACGACGGCCATAACGACCTTGGCCACGTCGTATCCGCTGATGTGCTCGGTGTTGGCGACGTCCTGTGCGGTGTAGGCGGCAGAGTGCTCTGCCACCCGATAGGATACCCCCTCCTGCGCAAACAGCCGTTCGAGCCGATCGCGACAGAACATGGTTATCCCCTCGTTTCCCGTCTCCATTCCAAGATGCCACACGTCCCGAACGCCCCACTATCGGGCATCCGCCCGATTCCAGCCCGTACCGACGGCCGGATCGGTTGAAGAGGCGCCGGACCACCCCCGCCCGATGGCGCGTGTCTTCCGGCGGTCAGAGAATGGTCGGCTGTGGTGAGAGGAAGCGCCGCGCCCCGTGGCCAACAACTCGCAGGTCGAGGGAGAGCAGATGCCCAGGGCCTGCGACATTCTGACGATCGGCCGGCTCCCTTCGGGGATCTACGGCGCCATCACGGATGTGCCCGGAGTACTCGTCGGACACGCGGGAATCGACGAGGGTCCGCTTCACACCGGTGTCACCGCGGTATTGCCGCACGGCCGCGATCTCTACAGGGAGAAGGTTCTCGCCGCCTGCGCCGTCCTCAACGGCTACGGCAAATCTATCGGACTGATGCAGATCGACGAGCTGGGAACTCTCGAGACGCCCGTTCTCCTGACCAGTACGCTCAACCTCCCTCGCGTGGCGGACGGGCTCCTCTCCTACCTCCTGGATCAGGATCCGGCCATTGGAGTGCGCGAGACGATCAACTCGGTGGTGCTCGAATGCTTCGACGGCCATCTCAGCGACGCTCGGGCACGCCCCCTGGGCGAGAGAGAGGTGCGCGCCGCAATTGCGGCAGCGCACACCGGTCCGGTTGAGGAAGGGTGCGTCGGGGCCGGCCTGGGCATGCGGTGCCAGGGTTTCAAATCGGGAGTGGGAACGGCGTCTCGCGCCGTCGGCCCCCCGGGTTACACGGTGGGCATTCTGGTCGTCCCCAACTTCGGATTTCCGCAGGATCTCACCATCGCCGGCGTTCCCGTAGGCCGGGAGCTTCACGCGGTCCCGCAGCCGCCCAGCCGCGGGTCATGCGCGTTCGTCCTCGGCACGGACGCGCCCGTCTCGCCCATCGACCTGCGCCGTGTCGCCTGGCGCTGTTTTCTGGGTATGGCTCGAACGGGGGCGATCAGCGCCCACAGGAGCGGTGACCTAGTCGTGGCCTTCTCAACCAACCCCGCACCGTCACGTCTGGATCCGCTGGTCCTGGACGAGTTGTTCAGGGCCGCGGTGGAGGCGTCGGAAGAGGCGATCCTCAATGCTCTCTTCGCTGCGCACTCCATGGAAGGACGAGACGGCCGTCTCATGCCCGCGCTGCCGATCGGAGACGTGGTCGGCATCCTCAGGCGCCACGGCGTTGCCGTGCGGGGCGGTCCCTGACCCGCCTCGTCCACGCTGTCGCTATCGCGATCCTCGCCGCGGCGGTGCGCCCGGCATCGCCGGCACCTTCCGCGGCGGTGATCCACCTGAGCTCCGGCGTTGTCCGCCAGGGGGATTCCATCGGCGTGAATGTCGCGCGAGTGCCATCTGCGGGAACCCTGCGGGTCAGATTCGCCGGCCAGGTATGGCCACTGTACCGGTCCGGGTCGACCGCCGCCACGTACGTGGGCACCGATCCGTTCACTCGACCCGGGCGTCAGACGATCGTGGTCGAGGTGATCTCCTCCGGCGTAGCCCGCCGGCTCGCGCAGGGAACGATCAGCGTAGCGGTTGAGACCTTCCCCACGCGCCGGCTGCAGCTCGATCCCAATAAGGAGGCGCTCTTCGATCCGAAGCTCGTCGCCATCGAGCAGCGTAAGGCCGGCGCGGCCTTCTCGAAGATCTCACCCCGGAAACTCTGGGACGGCCCGTTCATGCTTCCAACTCTAGCGCGCCGGTCGTCTCCATACGGCCTGAAGAGCATCTACAACGGCGTGGTCCGCGGATGGCACCGCGGGACGGATTTTGCGGCGCCGCTGGGCTCGCCGGTCAGAGCCGCGAACCGCGGCATCGTCCGTCTCGCCGAGCAGATTCCCCTGTCCGGCAACGCGGTCATCGTCGACCACGGACTCGGCGTATTCACGACCTACCTGCACATGTCGTCTATCGCCGTCGCGGTTGGCCGGCAGGTACGCAAAGGGGACATCGTCGGTACGGTCGGGTCCACAGGCGTGGCCACGGGACCCCACCTGCATTGGGGACTCCGAGTGAATGGCGCCTATGTCGACCCAATGCGCTGGATTCAGCACTAAACGACGGGATATGGGATACAGTCCTTTATCCCGCATTGGTGTTGTGGGAGGAGAGGGCTGCTCAGACCGGAATTTTCGTTGGACAACGGCTCCAACATGAAACGCATCAATCTCTCGCCGCGGACATGGCGTTTAGGGACGACACTGGCCGTCAGCGTTGTCCTCCTGTTCGTCTTCCTCCTTTCCATCGCGCTGCTGACGTATCAGGCGATGCTGCGAGAGCGGCGCAACAGTGAGGTGGACAGCGCCGTTATCGTCGCGCGCACGATGGCGGCGCAGGTAGATCGCCTCCTGGCCGACGTCGAGGGGACGACCTTCACGGCCGCGCTCTTCCTCGGCGGCGGCCCCGCGCTTGACCAGTCGCATACCGGAGCCTACCTCAAGGCGCTGCAGGAGCAATACGACATCCTCCGGGCCGTGTTCATCACGGACCTGGCCGGTGTCGTGATTGCGTCGGCAGAGGGAGAGGGCATCGGTCGCAGCATCGCCTCACGTCCCTACATCATTGCCCTCCGGCAGGGTGCGCGGACGGTGTGGAGCGACGGGTTGGTTGGACTGCAGTCGGGTGAGGTCACCGTGGCCTTCGCTCGGCCTGTCAACGGTGTCGACGGGACGACGCGGGCCTTTCTCGTCGCCGCATTCTATCCGCTCCGTGTCACCGCCCGGTTGCAGGCCAGCCTGCCGCGGGACGCGGCGGTCACGCTATTCGATCGCCGCGGCTTCATCCTGGCGACGACCTATCCGGTCCGTCTGACCCCCGAGCAGCGAAGTGTACCGCCTGCGCCTGAAGTGCGTGAGGCGCTGGAGGGGCGGCCGGTCCGGACGATCGGCCGTCCGTTACCCTTCCATCGCGAAGACCGATACGGAGCGGTCGTACCCGTCCCGCGGGCCCACTGGGCCTTGGCGTTCGGCCGGCCCCTCGCACCGCTCCAGGCACGGCTCCGCGCGCAGCTCGAACGGCAGATGATCGCGGTCGGGATCGCGGTCATCCTGGCGAGTATCGTCTTCCTCATCGTGCTGCAGCGCGTGGTCCGCCCGCTCGAGTCGCTGGCCCGGACGTCGGCGGCCATCGCGCGGGGTGAGCGGCCGCAGATTCAGGTGGAACCTGGGGCCGTGGAGGCAGGAGAACTCGCCGCCGGACTTCGATCGATGGTCGGTGCGATCGCACGGCGGGAAGACGAATTGCACTCCGCGCTGCAGAATGAGCAGGCCGCACGTGAAGCCGCGGAGCGGGCACAGAGCCGTCTCACGTTCCTCACCGAGGCAAGCGCCATGCTCGCCACGTCACTCGATTACGAGGAGACGCTGCGCAACCTGGCGCGGATGGCCGTTCCTCAGTTCGCCGACTGGGCGACGGTCGATGTCCTCGACGAGAACGGCCGGCTCGAACGGCTGGGCGTGGCCCACGTCGATCCGGCCAAGGTCGAGCTGGCCTATGAGCTCCAGCAGCGCTTTCCTCCCGACCCCCGTACGAGCGGCGTCTACCGGGTCATCCGGTCCGGCCAGCCGGAGCTCTATCCAGCGATCACCGACGAGATGTTGAGAGCCGCCGGCGTCTATGACGACGAGCGCCTCCGCCTCGTCTGGGAGCTCAAGTTTTCCTCGATCATGCTCGTCCCGATCGCCATCCGGGGTGAGACCGTGGGAGTCATCACCTTCGTGTGGGCCGAGTCCGGGCGGACGTATACGAACGATGATCTGCACCTTGCCATGGACCTGGCGCGCCGCGCGGCGCGGGCCGTCGACAACGCCCGCCTCTACCGGCGCACCCGCAACACAGCAGAGACCCTCCAGCGCAGCCTGCTGCTGAAAACGCTCCCAGAACTGCCCGGGATCGCGATTGCCGCCCGGTACCTGCCCGCTCGGATGGAGACAGAGGTCGGCGGGGATTGGTATGATGCCTTTCCGCTCCAAGACGGCCGTATCGGCTTGGTGATGGGCGATGTGGCCGGGCGCGGGGTCGAAGCGGGCGCGGTGATGGGACAACTGCAGAATGCGCTCCGCGCGTACGCCATGGAAGGGCACGAACCGGGGACGCTCATGGAGCGGCTGAACCACATGATGGAGGCTCACGGGATGGCCACCGTCTTCTACCTTGTGTTCGATCCTGACCACTGGACGGTCCGCTATGCCAATGCCGGCCATCCGCCGGCCATCGTCTGCGCTCCGGACGGGACGGTGGAGATGCTCGAAGGTGGAGCGTCACTTCCGCTGGGCGGGTCGTTCGGGGCGGTCTACCGGGAGGCCACTCGTGCGATCATGCCAGGATCGACCATCGTCCTGTACACCGATGGGCTGATCGAGCTCCGCGGCGAGCCGATCGATGCGGGTATGGACCGCCTGGTCCGCGCAGCGACCGGGCACGCGGGGCTCCCTGATGGGCTTCTGGATCATCTCGTGGCCACGATGCTCAAGGGCGAACCCTCCGCTGACGACGTTGCGTTGCTTGCGTTGCGGGCGGAAGCGCTCGATGCCGCCCATCTGCACCTGCGGTTCCCTGCGCTCCCCTCATCGCTCCCCCGCCTCCGCCATGCCCTCCGCCGCTGGCTGGTTCAATCGGATATCCCGCCGAATGAGATCTTCGAGATCAGCGTTGCAGTAAGTGAGGCCTTCTCGAATGCCGTCGAACACGCGTACGCGGCAGGGGACGCGGTCGTCGAGATCAATGCACGGATCGCCGACGGAGCCCTGCTGATCGAGGTTCAAGACTGGGGAAAGTGGCGCGCCCCGCGCGGCGCGCATCGCGGACGCGGGTTGGGGCTGATGCGCGGGCTGATGGATGAGGTGGCCGTTACTCCTGGGGAGGCGGGGACGGTCGTGCGCCTGCGGCGAACACTTCGGCGGGAGGTGCAGGTGTGACGGTGGCGTCGGTGCGGGTCCAGCTTATGGACGGTATCCCCATGGCGACACTGACCGGTGAGGTCGATATCGTCAACGCGGGCGAGATCAGCGGCCAGCTCTTTGCCGCCGCGCCGAACACGGCCACCGGCCTCATCGTCGATCTCAGCGGGGTCAGCTACCTGGACAGCCGCGGCGTCCACCTGCTGTTCGAGCTGGCGAACCGGCTGCGCATGCGGCACCAGGGCCTGCACCTCGTGGTTCCTCCGCGAGCCCTCATCCGGCGTGTGCTCCTCCTCACGCACGTCGATTCTGTGATTCCTCTCCATCAGGACGTCTCCGGCGCCATGGGTGCGCTCAAGGCCGAGGAGTAGGAACAGGGCGCGACTGATGCGATTGCACTTGGTGTCTCCACGGCGCTGGCGTCTGGCCACGAGCCTGACCCTGACCATCATGGCACTCGCCGCGCTGCTCGTCCTCGTGACGGTGCTCGTCGAACGGGCCCTCATCGCCGAGCGCCTCGATGCGGAGCTGGACAACGCGGTGTCGATCGGCATGATCGCGGCCGCCGAAGTCGACCGCTTCCTGAGGAACATCGAGAGCACCACGCTTGCCGTCACGCAATACCTCGCCGTGGAACCCTTCAATGAGCAGACGTACGATACGTACCTCGGACGCGTCTACGCTGCCACGGGAGTCCTCCGCGGCCTGTTCGTGACCGACCTGAACGGCAAGGTCGTCGCCGCAGCCTTCGGCGAGGGCGTCGGGACCGACCTGTCCACACGTCCCTATATCCGCGCGCTGCAGGGCGGCACGAGCAGCGTGTGGAGCGAGGGACTACCCGATGACCGGAGGCACCAGATCATGGTGGCCTACGGCCGGGTCATCGCCACCCCGGGGGGAACACGCCGCGGGTTCCTCATCGCCGCCTTTCAGCCGCCCGCGCTCATGAGCGCGCTGAACGATTCTCTCCCGCAGGACGCGAGGGTAACGTTGCTGGATCAGCGCGGCTTCATCATCTATACGTCATCGGGCGTCGCGTTGACGCCGGCCGAGCGCGATCTCTCCACCCGCCCCAATGTCCGGCGCGCTCTGCGGGGGGAGGTCGTGAGACTGTCCGGTCGCCCGGCGCCGCTCACCGAGGATGCGCGGTACGGGGCTCTCGTGCCCATCCAACGGACCGGGTGGGTCTTGGCGTTCTCGCGCGAACTCGCTCCCTTGGAGAACCGGCTGCGCGCCCCGTTCGGACGGCAGCGACGGTTCCTCGTCGGGGCGATCATCCTGGCCGGCACGATCGGATTCGCGGTGTCGCTCAGGCTGCTGCGGCCGCTCGGCAGGCTCGCCCAGGCCGCATCCGCCATCGCCCGGGGGGAGCGGCCCTCGCTTCCCGAGGTGTCGGGCCCCGAGGAACTCGCCAGCCTGGTGACCGGCATGGCCGCCATGAGCCGTGCGGTCAAGGAACGGGAGGACGCGCTCCGGCTCATCGCCGAGGCGGGAAAGCAACTGTCATCCTCGCTGGACCATGACACGATCCTGCACGACCTTGCCCACCTCATCGTGCCGCGTCTTGCCGACTGGTGCATTATCTACCTCCTCGGCTCCGACGACACACTGCGCCCTCATGAGATCGCTCACGTAGATGACAGCCAGGAGGAATTCGTGCGGCGCATCGCCGCCCGTCCCATCCCGGCCGGGAGCCCGCATCCGATCAGGCAGGTCATCCAGACGGGACGCGCCGTGCTGCTCCCAGAGGTCGCCGACGACATGCTGCGCCGCTCGGCGACCGACGAGGAGCAGCATGGCCTGAGCCGTGAGGTCGGGATCGGGTCGGCGATGCTCGTCCCCCTGATCTCGAACGACAAGGCGTTCGGGGCGATGTCCCTCATCACGTCGGTCTCCTCGCGCCGCTACTCCGGCGGTGATCTCGCCGTCGCCGAAGAGGTCGCGCAGCGCGCGGCGCAGGCCATCGACAAGGCCCGCGCCTACCAGCGCGAACGGAGTATCGCCGAGACGCTTCAGCGGAGCCTGCTGCGGAGCCGGCTCCCCGATCTGCCCGGGATCACACTCGCCTCTCGCTATCTTCCCGCGAGGCAGGAAGCCGAGATCGGCGGCGATTGGTACGATGCCGTCGTGCTTCCCGAGGGCCGCCTCGCCGTGGTCATGGGTGACGTTGCCGGCCGGGGGATCCATGCCGCGGCGGTCATGGGACAGTTGCAGAACGCTGTCCGCGCTTACGCCGCGGAGGGCTACGGGCCCGCCGCGATCCTCCAACGCGTCGGCCGCATGCTCGATCTCCGTGAGATGGCGACGCTGCTCATCCTGGTGTTCGATCTGGCGACGCAGGCCGTACGCTACGCGAATGCCGGCCATCTCCCCCCGCTCGTGCTCGCACTCGACGGCACCGTGACGGCGTTGGAGGGCGGGGCCGCTCCGCTCAGCATCGTCTCCTCCGATGTGACCT
Organism: bacterium; assembly: GCA_036523465.1. Classification (GTDB taxonomy): domain Bacteria; phylum Sysuimicrobiota; class Sysuimicrobiia; order Sysuimicrobiales; family Kaftiobacteriaceae; genus Kaftiobacterium. The sequence continues at coordinate 1,306 of DATDEG010000184.1, read as the reverse complement.
ACCGCGACTACGAGGCCCAGGTCGCTCCGGGATCGACGGTACTCCTCTATACCGACGGCCTCGTCGAGATCCGCGGCGAGTCGATCGATATCGGCCTACAGCGCCTCACCGAGACGCTCCGCGGCGCGCCGAGAGACGATGTCGACGGTCTCGTCAATCACGTCCTGTTCGGCATGCTGCACGACGAGGCGGGGATCGATGATGTCGCGATGCTCGCCCTGCATGCCGGGGTCCTTGATCCGGCCGTCCTCCGCCTGCGGCTGGATGCCTCTCCCGATGCGGCCCCGTTGTTGCGCCACACGCTGCGGCGGTGGCTGGCTCAATCGCGGCTCGATGAAGAGGAGATCTTCGACCTCACTGTTGCGGTGACCGAAGCCTTCGCGAATGCCATCGAGCACGCCTACGGAGCAGGGGATGCCTCGATCGAGGTCGAGGCGCGCCTGGACGGCGACGTCGTCCGCCTGATGGTCCGCGATTGGGGGCGGTGGCGCGAGCAACGCGGCCAGCACCGGGGCCGTGGGATCGCGCTGATGCGCGGGCTGATGGACGAAGTCGACGTGACCGCCGGACCCGACGGGACCACGGTGCGGATGTGGCGCCGGGTGCGCCGTGGGGTAGCCGTCTAGCCCGTCTGCGTGATCGTCGCGCAGTCTTCCAATTTCCCTGGCCGGCCGATCCAGAGAGATGTTCCCAAGGTTACTCTCCCCCGCTTGACAAGGCGCGATGGACATGTGACTATTTGGTCACATAATGGACGCGGAGCTGGAGGCGGTCTGGAGGGCGCTGGCCGATCCGACGAGACGGAAGATCCTCGACCTGCTCCGTCACGGGCCGCGCACCACGAACCGACTCGCGGCGGCGTTCTCCGTCTCGAGGTTTGCGATCATGAAGCATCTCCGCATCCTCGAGCGGGCCGGCCTGGTTCTCGTTGAGCGGCGGGGCCGGGAACGATGGAATCATCTGAATGCGGTGCCGCTCCGGGAGATCTATGACCGCTGGATCAGCAGCTACGCCGATCAATGGGCCGGCTCGCTGCTGCGCTTGAAACGGCACGTGGAATCCAAGAACGCTGGGAAGGGGAGGGAGGCCTGATGAGTCCAGCCGTTGAGGAGTCTCCACCGGTAGGCATTCTGCATCTTGAACGGGAGGTCACGATCGTCGCGCCGCCGGAGCGTGTCTTCGACGCCCTCACCAGACACGTGTCCGCCTGGTGGGGGGAGCCGCACATGTACGATGAGGCGCGGGCCCGCGACATCCGGCTCGAGCCCGTCGTCGGCGGGAACTTCTACGAGGACTGGGGCGACGG
>DATDEG010000183.1:0-1609 GCA_036523465.1 bacterium | reverse complement strand
TTGACCAGATGCCAGTGTGCGTCATCCGAAAAGGGGACGACATCGGCCTCCGATTGGAGCAGAGCTGGCGATGAGGGTCCGGCGGCGTCCGGCAGAGGATTCACTGCTCATCCGCGGCTCGGTGCTTGCGGCGATCCTCGTGGCGGTTGCGGCGGTCGCCGTCGAGGAAGAGTTCACGGCACAGGCCGCCTTGGCCAGCGCGGCGATCTGCTTGGGGTTCGCCGTGAGCCACATCCGGCGCCGGGCGGCGAACTGGTGGCTCAAGCTGATCATTGCGGCGCTGGTCCTGGTCGTGGCCAGGGACTTCTTCGTGTCCCTGCTCGCGAATCCGTACGACCCGCGCGTGCCGCTCGTCCGGCTCTTCCTCTGGCTGCAGGCTCTGCACAGCTTCGACTTGCCGGCGCGCAAGGACCTCAAATACTCCCAGGCCAGCTCGGTGATCCTCATGGCGGTCGCCGCCGCGTACACTCGGGAGACGAGCTTCGGCTTCTTCCTCCTCGTCTTTGCCCTGAGCGGTTCGGTGACGTTCGTCGCGATGGCGGCGGCCGATCGCGCCGCGCTGGACCCTCGCAGTGTGCTGGGATTCGGGGCGCTGCTGGCCAGTGGTGTGGTCCTCGTGTCAGGGGTGGTCTTCGCGACCGTCCCACAGCAACAGGGTCTGCGCGTCCAGTGGCTCCCTATCTCCCCCAGATTCGCCCTGGCCCAGCGGATCTACGATCGGATCCTCAATCCTGCGTATCCCGACGCGGGGGACCGTCCCGGGAGGGAGCCGCCCGTCTTCAACCCGACCGGCTACATCGGTTTCTCATCCTCGGTCGATCTTCGATTGCGCGGGCTGCTGGATCGCACCGTGGTCATGCGGGTTCGCGCGACCCGCCCCGCGTTCTGGCGTGGGCTCGCGTTTGACGAGTACACAGGCCTTGGGTGGGCGATGAGCGACCGTACGGTGGATGAGTACTCGTCCCTCGAGCCGCGCATCCTTCCTCGGTTTGGGCCCGACGAGCCATGGCCTGCCGGATCGCAGGCGCTTGTGCAGACGTTCTATGTCGAGACGGAGCAGCCCAACGTCGTGTTCGCGGCCTACCGGCCCTTCGAGGTGTACTTTCCAGCGGGGAGCATCGGCGTCGATCGCTACGCTGGCCTGCGCAGCCCGACCCCTCTGGAGCTGGGGTTGATCTACAGCGTGATCAGCCGGGTCCCCGATCCCGCTCCCGGCATGCTCCGCGCCGCACCGGCAGATATCCCCGAGGCCATCCGGATACGGTATCTCGCGCTCCCGGTAATCCCTCAGCGCGTCACCGATCTCGCCGCGCACCTTACGGCCGGCCGGATCTCCCTCTACGACAAGGCCTTGGCCGTCAACCGCTACCTGCTGACGACATATACGTATGATCTCCAGGCGCCGCTGCTGCCGCCGAGTGCAGACGCCGTGGATCACTTCCTCTTCGTCTCCAAGCGCGGATCGTGCGAGATGTTTGCCAGCGCCATGGCCGTGCTGCTTCGCGGGGCGGGAGTGCCGGCGAGGCTCGTCACGGGATACGCGCCGGGCACATACAATGTGCTTACCGGATACTACGATGTCCGGAACTCGGACGCCCACGCCTGGGTG
>DATDEG010000182.1:0-4152 GCA_036523465.1 bacterium | reverse complement strand
CCGGTGATGTCGATGTCCTTCGTGGCGTAGAACAGCTTCAGGATATCGGCGTTGGTCCCGTAGCCGAACGCCCGCAGCAGCGCGGTCGCCGGGAACTTCTTCTTCTTGTCGATGTGGACGTAGATCACGTCGTGAATGTCGATCGTGAACTCGACCCAGGAGCCCCGGAACGGGATGATCCGCGCCGAGAACAGCCGCTGCCCGTTGGGGTGCACGCTTTCCTCGAACACCACCCCGGGCGAGCGGTGCAGCTGCGACACGATCACCCGCTCGGCGCCGTTGATGACGAACGTCCCCAGCGGCGTGAGGATCGGCAGCTCACCGAGGTAGACTTCCTTCTCGATGATGTTCTTGGGCCGCTTCGTCTTCGTGGTCTCGCCCACTTCCTCCATGATGACGAGCTGCAGCGTCGCCTTGAGCGGCACCGAGTACGTCATGTCGCGCTCGATGCACTCTTCCACGGAATACTTGGGCTCGCCCAGCGCGTACTTCACGAACTCGAGCGAGTAGTTCCCGTTCACGTCCTGGATCGGGAACAGGTCCTTGAACACGCGCTCCAGCCCGACGTCGGCGCGTTCGGCGCCTTTGCCGTCCGGCTGCAGCAGCGACTGGAACGCGCGCGTCTGAATGTCCAGGAGATGCGGCATCGGCATCCCCGTCTCGAGCTTCCCGAACGACACCATCGGCACAGTCTTCGTCATCGTCATGTCAGTACCTCAGTACCAAACGCAAAAGGCCCCGCCTCCCCGGACCGCGAACCGGTCCGGGGCGGAGCACACAAGGCTCGACCGAGCGAGCAGGAGTTCGAACAAATCCGCGCATGTCGTCAGAACCGAAGAAGACCACGAGTGCGCCGCACGCCCGAATGGCGTACGGCGTCCACGGGCTACTTCAGTTCGACGACCGCGCCCTGCGCTTCGAGCTTCTTCTTGATTTCTTCGGCTTCCTGTTTGGACACGCCTTCCTTTACCGTCCCACCGGCTTCCACCAGGTCCTTGGCCTCCTTCAGGCCCAGGCTGGTGATGGTGCGCACTTCCTTGATGACCTGGATCTTCTTCTCGCCGCCGCTCTTCAGCACGACGGTGAACTCGCTCTGCTCCTCCACCGCCGGCGCCGCGGCCGCGCCGCCCGCTGGCGCCGCCGCCGCCGCTGCCGGCGCGGCGATCGTCACGCCGAACTTCGACTTGAACGCCTCGATCAGCTCGGCCAGGTCGAACACCGACATGTTGCCGATCGCTTCGAGGATTTCGTCCTTGCTCAAACCGGTCTGTGTGGCCATGAGTTCCCTCTCCTATGAGTCGGCGCCCGCCCCGGCGGCGCGCTGGGTCCTGAGCGCCTCGAGCGCGCCCACCATCATCTGCAGCAAGCCATTCATCGCCCCGAGGAATCCCGCCATCGGCGCCTGGAACGCCCCGCCCAGCTGGGCGAGCAATTCCGGCCGGGAGGGCAGCGTCGCCAGCCGCTTCACCTGATCGGCCGACAGCGCCTTCCCTTCCACCAACCCGACCCGGATGGCGGGCTTCTCGTTCTCTCTCGCGAAATCCGCGAGCACCTTCGCGGCGCCCACCGGATCGGCTCCGGCGAGCACCAGGGCCGTCGGCCCCGCCAGATGCTCGGACAACCCCGACACTTCCGCCGCGTCCAGCGCCCGGCGGGCCAGGGTGTTCTTCACCACCACGTACTCGACGCCGGCCGCGCGCAACCGCCGCCGCAGCTCGGTTGCCTTGGCCACGTTGAGCCCCGTGAAATCGGCCAGGTACACCGTGGGCGCGCGCTTCAGCCGCCCCACGAGGGCCGTCACGGTTTCCTGCTTCTGCGCCTTGGTCGCTTTCATTGATGATACCCCGCCGGGTCCAAGTGCACGCCCGGCCCCATCGTGCTCGACACCGTCACCGACCGGACATAGGTCCCCTTCGCGGCCGAGGGTTTCGCCCGGACGATCGCGTCCATGAACGCCTGGAGGTTCTGCTCCAGGGACTCGGCCGGGAACGACTTCTTCCCGATCGGGGCGTGGACGATGCCGCTCTTGTCCACCCGGAACTCGATCTTCCCGGCCTTCAACTCCTTGACCGCCCGACCCACGTCCATCGTCACCGTTCCCGCCTTGGGGTTGGGCATCAGCCCCCGCGGTCCCAGGATCTTCCCCAGCGCCCCGAGCTGCCCCATGACGTCGGGCGTGGCCACGATCACGTCGCAGTCCAGCCAGCCTTCCTTGATCTTCTGGATGTAGTCCACCCCGACGAAATCGGCGCCGGCCGCCTCGGCCTCCTTGGCCTTGTCGCCGGCCGTGATGGCCAGCACCCGCACCGTCTTGCCCGTGCCGTGCGGCAGCGACACCGTGCCGCGCACGATCTGATCGGCGTGCTTGGGGTCCACCCCCAGCCGCACCGCCACGTCCACCGATTCGTCGAACTTCGCGAAGGCCGCGGCCTTCACCGTGTCCACCGCTTCCCGCGGGGCGTAGAAGCGGCGCGCCTCGAGCGTCCCCGCGGCGGCGCGGAACCGCTTGCCGTGCGTGCGCATCAGTCCACCACCTCGAGCCCCATCGAGCGGGCCGTCCCCGCGACCATCTTCATCGCCGACTCGAGCGAGGTCGCGTTCAGGTCGGGCATCTTCAGCTCGGCGATCTTCTGCACCTGGGCCCGCGTCACCTTCCCGACCTTCTGCCGGTTGGACGTGGCCGACCCCTTCTCCACCCCGGCTTCCTTCTTGAGCAGCACGGCGGCGGGCGGCGTCTTGGTGATGAACGTGAAGGTCCGGTCCTTGAAGATCGTCACTTCGACCGGCGTGATCATCCCCGCCGCGCTCTGGGTCTTCGCGTTGAACTGCTTCACGAATTCCATGATGTTGACGCCGTGGGGACCGAGCGCGGTTCCCACCGGCGGCGCCGGGGTCGCCTGCCCCGCCGGCACCTGCAGCTTCACGACCGCCATGATCGGCTTGGCCATCTGAATCTCCTCTCGCGTCCGCTTTCGCGGACTCCCACGTACCCCGTGGTGGGGGAATGCCTAGACGCTCAGTCGCAGGCGCCTAGTGTGCCTTCAACTGCAAATAGTCCAGCTCCACCGAGGTCGGCCGCCCGAACAGCGACACCGACACCCGCACCTTGCCCTTGTCCGAGAGCACCTCTTCCACCGTCCCGCTGAAATCCGAGAACGGGCCCTCGGTGATCTCCACCACCTGCCCGACGAGGAACGGGATCTCCTCCTTCGGCTCTTCCTCGGGCACCGGCTCGGCGATGCCGAGCAGCCGGTTCACCTCGTCCGGCCGCAGCGCCATCGGCAGCCGTCCCGTGCCCACGAACTTGATCACGCCCTGAATGCCGTTGATGACGTGGATCGTCTCCTGGTTGAGCTCCATCTCCACCAGGACGTATCCGGGGTACATCTTGCGCTCCACCGTCACCTTCTTGCCGTTCTTGATCTCCACGACTTCCTGCGTGGGGACCAGGGCCTGCCGGATCGGGCGCTCGACTTCCGGCCGGGGGTCTTCCTGGATGCGCCGCTGCACGAGCGAACGCACCTTGTTCTCGTGACCGGCCGTGACCTGGATCGCGTACCAGCGGTGCTCGCTCATCGGAACAGCGAGGCCACCCCGGTGACGAACACGAGCTGCAGCAGCGAGTCCATGAGGCCGATGAACAGGCCCAGGGCCAGCACGAAGATCACGATCACGATCGTGGCCTTCCGCAGCTCTTCCATGCCGGGCCAGGTGACCTTCTGGAGCTCTCCCCGCACCTCGCGGAGAAAATCCATCAGCCGGCCCGGCACCCCCTTCTTCGCGGGGGCGAGCGCCTCCGTCGCCACGGCTACTTCGATTCCTTGTGCGCCACCTGCTTGTTGCACCGCGGGCAGAACTTGCTCCACTCGGCCCGCTCCGGATGCTTCCGACGGTTCTTGGTCGTGAAGTAGTTCCGGCTCTTACACGCGGTGCATTCCATGATGATGTTCTCGCGTGGCATCTATGAACCTCGCTATCAGCTATCAGCTATCAGCTATCAGCTATCGGCTATCGGCTATCGGCTGTCGGCTAAGCTGATAGCCGATAGCTGATAGCGCCTATTTCTTGATCTTCGTCACCACACCCGCGCCGACGGTCCGCCCACCTTCGCGAATCGCGAACCGCAGCCCCTCTTCCATCGCGATCGGCGTG
>DATDEG010000181.1:0-2020 GCA_036523465.1 bacterium | reverse complement strand
CCGAGTTCCCTCGCCCGCTGGGCGAACGCCACGGCGCTCGAGTACGGATCGGCATACCCAGCCTGGGCCTCATACGCCGCGAGGGCCACCCCCGTGGTGTTGAAGCCGGGAATCCACCGGGAGATCTCCTGAGGAGGGATCGTGTCGGTATCGACGCCGATGTGACGTTGAGTCGAAACGACTTCCTCCATCACGGACGCATCGTCCGCGTCGACCACCACGACGAGACCGTTGCGGACGTAGTCCACAGGCCGGCCGAGCTCGCCGGCCAGCGCGGGCCAGCGCGTCGCGGCGCGGTGCGCCAGCCGGATCATGCTCCGCGTCGAGTAGTGGCTCCGGATGATCCCGCCCGACGCGCCGGAAGAGCCCGATCCGATGGTCCGCCGCTCGAGCAGCGCCACGGATTTGCCGGCGCGCGCCAGGTGATACGCGGCGCTTGCGCCGTGGACCCCCGCTCCGATCACAACCACATCCGTCTCGGCGATCATGGCCCACCTCCGACAACCAGCACGATCCGTGCCTCCGCGCGCTTGCCTTTCACCGACCCGGCGATGTGGACCTCCCAGCGCCCATCCATCGAGAAGGAATGCACGGCTTCGTAGAGGCCGGGCTCGACTTCGCGAAACGGGATCGTTTCGCCGCGGTATGGCCTCTCAGGCATGACGGCCGTTGCGCGGAACCCCTGGAGCGGGATCGGCTGGCCCCTCGAATCGAGGGCGCGCAGGCGCAGCGTCACCGCTTGCCGCGCCACGGGGCGGTATGGGGACACATCCAGTTCCCACCGCACGCCCGATGCCGTCGGGGCCGCCTGGGGAGGAGGCGCGCAACCGGCGACGAGGAGGGCGGCCGTGAGCACGAGCACCTCAGAGACGATCGCGAACGCCACCCGGGTCATGCCCGCCAGACGCTGATGCGCTAGTGCTTCCCAGGCATCCCCGGGATGATGCCTTCGAAGACACCCTTCGGGCCCACCCCCTGCACCTGCAGCATACCCACCGCCCCTCGATCGATACGGAAGATGCTGTGATCGACCAGGAGAAACGTCCCGCCCACGTTCAACGCAAATTCTACGATGGACGCCCCTCCCGCAGGGATAAGAGTCGTCTGGACATTTCTGTTAGGCGGACTCCCCATCGCGCCCTCCGGGTAGACTCGATCAAAGATCTCACCGATCACGTGGAATGACGAGATGAGGTTGGGTCCCCCGTTGCCGACGAACAGCCGCACCGTCTGGCCTACCTTCGCGGAGAGCGAGGCGCCGGCGGTCAGGGCTCCGACCTTGCCGTTGAAGACGACGTATTCGGGCTGGGCGATGCGCCCCTTCTCCGACGCGTACGCCTGGAGCCCTTTCTCCCCGAATGCGCCTTTCGTATAGAACTCCCCTTGCATGACGTAGTACTCTTGGTCGACTGTTGGCAAACCGCCTTCGGGCTCCACGAGGATCAGTCCGTACATCCCGTTGGCGATGTGCGTCGGAATGTGCGGGCTGGCGCAATGGTAGACATAGAGGCCTGGGTTGAGGGCCTTCCAGCGAAACGCGGTCTCCTTCCCCGGCGCGGCCTGCGTCAGGGTGGCTCCGCCGCCCGGTCCGTTCACCGCATGCAGGTCAATAGAGTGGATCTGCTTGCTCTGTGGGCTGTTCTTCAGATGGAGCTCGACGTCATCCCCGGCTCGCACACGGATCATGGGCCCAGGTACGGTTCCGTTGAAGGTCCAAAACACATACTCCACGCCCTCGGCAAGCACCCCTTTAACTTCGCGCGTCTCGAGGTTGACGATGACCTACGTGGCGCTCCGACGGACGGCCGCGGGAACTCCCGGCGGCGCAACCAGGGAGGCCACGATCGGCGGTGGTGCCCCCGCCGTAACCTGCGGCGTGGGGGAACTGACCGGCAGGATCCCTCCTGCCAGAATCACCGTGAAGCCCACAACCAGCACCCAGCGAGCAGTGACGCTCATGAACCCACCCCCCATTGTTGATGCGCTGCGCCTGCCCTGTTTTTCCCTCGCCTACTTGACC
>DATDEG010000180.1:0-14923 GCA_036523465.1 bacterium | reverse complement strand
GACGCCCGAGGTCGCCGGAGAATCCCAGCGTCCGGCCTTCTGACTCGATCACGGTGATGGCCGAACCGAGGATGTGCCCGGCGTCGAGAAAGGTGATCCGGGCCGGACCGATCGAGAATGGGCGGCCGTACCGGACGCTCGTCAGTTGACGGATGGCGCGCTCCGCCTCGTCGCGGGTGTAGAGGGGCTCCAGCGGAGGCTCCCCATGTCGCCGGCGCACCTTGTTCACGAATGTGATGTCCTGATGCTGCACTTTCGCGCTGTCGCGGAGGACGAGCGCGGCGAGATCGTCCGTGGCCGGCGTGCAGTAGATCGGACCGCCGAACCCAGCGGCGGCCAGCGTGGGGAGGTTCCCACAGTGGTCGAGATGGGCGTGTGAGAGGATCACCGCGTCGATGCTCGAGGGTGGGAACGGGAGACGCCGGTTGACCTCGTAGAAGTCTGCGCGGCGCCCCTGATAGAGCCCGCAGTCCAGCAGCACCCGCAGCCCCGCGGTTTCCACGAGGTGCATGGAGCCGGTGACGGTGCCCACGGCCCCATACGGCGTCACGCGCACGTGTGCGTCACCTACGCGGCCAGGGAGGGGTAGAGCCGGCTGGCGATGGCCACGAAGACGGCCAGGATGGCCGCGAGCACCGCGAAGTCGACCCTGAGTCCGTACGTGCTTGCGCCGCCCTGGATCATCAGCGTCCGCAGCGCGTCGACCTGGTAGGTCAACGGGTTGATCGTCGAGATCGCGCGGAGCCATCCCGGCATGAGGGTCACCGGGTAGATGACGCTGCTGGCGAAGAACAGCGGCATCGTGAGCACCTGCCCGATGCCCATGACGCGCTCACGCGTCTTGACCACCGAGGCCACGATGACTGAGAGCGTGGCGAAGATCCCGGAGGCGAGGATGACCGCGGCCACGACGCCCAGACCGCACCGGGGGCGAACCGGAGATCCACGCGAAGGAGGAGCGAGAGGAGATAGATGATCACAGCCTGAGACAGCCCGCGGATCCCGGCGGACAGCGCCTTCCCCAGGACCAGCGCGGTGCGCGACGCGGGGCTGACGAGATACTTCTGCAGGATCCCCAGGTCTCGTTCCCAGACCGTGGAGATGCCGTAGAAGATCGCGATGATCAACCCACTCTGGGCGAGGAGGATTCCCGGTGTGAGGAAGTCCCGATAGCTCATCCCGCCGGTGGGGATTCCGCGGATGCGGCCGAAGACCTGGCCGAAGACCAGCAGCCACAACGTGGGCTGGATCGCGCGGGTCAAGAGCTCGAAGGGATCGTGGGCCAGCTTGCGCGCCTCGGACTCCGCGACCGCCAGCGCATGGCCGGCGAAGTCAGACAGCGCCCGCGCGTCAGTCCAGGCGCCGGGCTGTGCGGCGCGTTCGGACAACATCTCGATATCCGCCCCCTTCCTGGAGCGTACTTCCCGCATAGTGGATGAACACGTCGTCGAGGGTCGCCCCGTTGCCCACGGCTGCCTTTAAGGACGCCGGGGATCCGACGGCGGCGATCTCACCGCGGTGAATGATCGCTACCGCGTCACATAACGCGTCGGCCTCCTCCATAACGATGGCGTCGCGCGCGTCCTCAGGCATCGTGAGCCGGCTCCTCCCGGAACCTGTCGCCCAGCAGCGAGAGGGCGTGTGCGATCCGCCGGAGGTCGGCGGCGGGCATCCCGGCGAGCCGGGCCTGAACCCGCTGCCGCGCGAAGCCGCGCAGCCGCGCGAACATCCGCGCTCCGGACGGCGTCAGCGCGAGCGAGACACGGCGGCGTTCCCGGGGATCCGCGGCCCGGACCAGTAGTCGGGCCCGGACGAGCCGGTCGACGATTGTCGAGGCCGTCGGCGGCGTGACGCCCAGGTGTTCGGCGACGCCGGCCAGGGACACGCCCGGATGGCGATGCACGAAGGCGAGGGCCCGGAACTGCGGGACGGAGATGACCTCGCCGCTCCGGCGCCGCATCTCTGTCCGGACGACGCGCATCACGAGCGGCACCGTGTCCAGGATCTCCCGGGCACACCGCTCCGCGGGGCGCGAGATGGTTGCGGTGCGGGTGGATGACCGCGGCGGGATGATGAACCCCCCTGACACCCGCGCCCCGTTCCTTACGGAGAGCACACTGCGCATAAGACGCCTTCCGGTCAACAATTAGGTTAACTAACTATTCGCAGGACTAATTATAGTACGCTGTGAGACGGGGCGTCAATGGGGGAACCGGCGAAGTGCGTCTGACGCCGAAGGGGGACGCAGGCGCGGCGTCCCCCTTCGGCCTCCCCCCTCCGCGGACTCAGGCGCGGGCCGGCCGCATGAGGCGGAGGGTCAGGAACCCCGCAATCAACGGGAGCCAGCACGTGTACAGGCGGTACAGGACCGCGGCCGAGGCCGCGGTCTCGAGCGGGACGCCCAGGGAGGCGAACGTCACGGTCATCGCCCCCTCGACGATCCCCGCCCCCGAAGGGGTGATCGAGACCAGCATGAAGATCGTTCCCACCGCGTAGCCGGCAATGAGCACCGGCGGAGGCAGGCGAACGCCGAGCGCGACGAAGACGGCGTCGAGCAGTGCCAGGGCGATCACCTGCAGCAGTGCCGCGTGCAGCAACGGGCGCAGCGCGCGGGCCGATCCGGCGCGGGCAAGCACGAGGATCTCCTGGATCTCATCGGCGAACCGGGCGACCGCCGGCGCGGCGAGGAATCGTCGCATCCATCGTACCGTCCGGCGCAGCCAGGCGGCCGAGACCATGAGCCGGCGCGTCGCCTGCTCAGGCCGGACGAATCCCCAGACCATCAGGCCGGCCGCACCGAGCGCGATGCCATAGAAGACGGCCAGCGCGGCCAGCGAGGCGGGGGAGAGATCGTGGCGGAGGCGCAGGACCGCAACGCCGATGAGCAGCACGGGCAGCAGCGCGACGTACTCGAACAGGTAGTAGGCCAGAGAGGCCAACAGCGCGCGGGACGATCCGATGCCCCTCCCGTTCGCCGCCGAGACGAAGTACGCGATGCCCGCCGCCGTCCCACCCGGAAGGGCCAGGCTGCCGAAGGCCATGACGAGCGAGAGGGATACCGCTTGACCGAGCTTGACGTCCTCCCCGAGGACGGCAAAGACGCCCTGGTAGAGCGCACCCTGATTCACCGCGAAAGCCACGGCCAGCAGCGCCGCGGCCAGCAACCACTCCGGGGCGGCGGGGACGAGGGTCGTCCACAACGCGTCGGCGTCCGCGATACGGAATAGAACGGCCAGGAAGAGGGCCGGCGGGGCCGCGAGCCAGAGGATCCGGCGAATCCAGGAGGAGGAGGTCTGGATCCGTCGCGGGGTGTTCACGGGGCCCGTACCGCGTAGAGCTCGTTCGTCCGGACGAAGCTCGGCAACAGGAGCCGCAGGTACGGGGTGATGAGCTGGCTCCGATAGGCCTTGATCGCCTCGAGTTTCATCGACTCGATCTCCGGCGGGAGGTCCAGCCGCGTCCACGTCCACCCTCCCTCCAGCACGGCGTTCGTCTGGGGCGGCGCCAGCGGGTCGCGGAGGGACAGCCGCAGGGGGCGCGGATAGCCGGGGGCGTGGACGAGGAATGTATAGACCGGTCTGCCCCCGCGCACGGCCTCGACGAGGGACGCCACCGCCTGGTGGTCCCCATGCCGGTCGAAGGAGGCATGCGTGACGATGGCCGTGGGCTGCACGCGGGCAACGATCTGTTCGGTGAGTGCGATCAGCGCCCCCCTGGTGTACGGCGCCCCGGAGGCGACGGCGCCTCGGTAGACGACGCGATCGACACGGGTGTACGGAGAGGTCACCGGCGTGTCGCTACGCAGGACCCTTGTCAGCGCACGGTCCGGGAATCCCAGGAAGAACACCTGGTCCGAGTTCACCCCGAGGCGCGCGAGGGCGCGCAAGGTCTCCTGCTGGCGGACCCGTCCTTCCTCGATGAGCTGCGCGGCCCGCGGTCGGACCTTACGGCTGAGCACCGCCGCGGACATCCTGTTGCTGTCGCCGTTGGTGATGATGGCGACGCTGACCGCCACGCCGTGGCGCACGGCGAAGGCGATCAGCCCGCCTGCGCCGATCACCTCGTCGTCCGGATGGGCGACGATGATGAGCAGGCGATCGCCCTTTGAGGGAAGCGGAAAGCGAGGCAGTCCGATCGTCGCGGCGTGGGACGGGTGCACGACGAACACCGGCACGGCCGCCGCGACCAGCACGATGAGCAGCACCATGAGGACGATCATCCGAGGCGGCCTCCGTTCCACGCCCCGAGCGGACGGCGACCGGAGGGGAGGCCGTGCCTGCCGGAGCAGATCCGAGGAGGCGCGGACTTGGAGGCGCAGACCGTCGACCGTCCCGTACTTCTCACGCTTGGAGCGATGCCGGATCCCTTTCCAGATAACGGGCATGACGCGCGCCTGATGGTCCCGCGCCAGCCGGTCGAGGACCACCTCCAGTCCGAAGCCCTTGCCCTCGAGCACTTCGGGGATATGGAGCAGCGCGCGGCGGAAGCACCGCTGTCCGGAGAGGGGCTGGAGCAGCTTATGCCATGGATCGTCGACGAACGATGCGACGGTCATCTCGCTCCGGCCGGCGAGCACAGGCCGCAGCAACCGGTCGAGATGCTCGGGGGTCACGCCGACGAGATCGGCGTCCAGCAGCACAATCACCTCGCCGCGCGCGCAGCGCAGACCGGCGAGGACGGCGTCGCTCTTCCCCTGGTTGTGCGGCAGGCTGAGGACGCAAGTGGCTCCGGCCTTCTCCGCTTGCTCCGCGGTGGGATCTGTTCCACCGTCGGAGATCACGACGATCTCGTCGATGCTCCCGCACGCGCGCGCAGCCGCGACCACGGCCCCGATCGTTGCGGCCTCGTTGTAGGCAGGAATGATGCAGGAGACGCGGATCGCCCCGATCATGCGACCTCCAATGCCATTCTCATAGAGCGTTTCCTTGCCGGAGTTGGTTCCCCTTCGCCGAAGGGGTCCCCCGTGACCAGCGTTTCCCGCCGGCTGCTCGGGGTGCTCACCGACCTTGGGTACCTCCTCCTCTCGAGGTCTCCTCGGCTCCGTCCCTTCTACCGACGCTGGGCGGGGCGGCGCTACCGCACCCTGGCTCCCCTCTACGACGGGATCGCCGAGCACGATCCGCTGTACCTCATCCCACTCCGGGCCGCGCTCGAACGGCTGGAGATCACGCCGCGATGGATCGCAGAGATTGGGGCCGGAACCGGGGCGGCCACGACGGCAATCCGCGACCGGTTTCCCTTCGCGGCCGTCGTCGCGCTGGACGCGACACGTGAGATGCTGCGGCAGATCCCGGGACGACCGGAAGGCGCCGTCTACCGCGTTGTCGGCGACGCCTTCGCCCTGCCCCTGCGCGCCGGCAGCGCCGGCCTCACCGTCGTGCACAACGCGCCGTTCGACCTGGGGGAGTTGCTTCGCGCCACGATGCCGTCCGGCCTCGTCCTGATCGTTCTCTCCAGCGCCCGCTGGATCCCATCAGCCATGCGGTCCCGTCTCATCGGGTCGAGCCACGTTCGCACGGAGACCTCCGGGACGCAATGGACGAGTGGGCCGGGAGTGATCTGGGTCTTCCAGCGTCGATGAGCACAGGAGAGCGATTCGCGGCGCACCCTGATGGAGCGAATCCGCTCTACTGTACTTTCCACTTATGCGGCACGTGGCAGGCCGTGCAGGTAGTGTAGGATCGCGCGCCGGCCGCCACCGTTTCCTTCGGATGCACGGCGGGGTTCGGCGACCTGTGACACGAGGTGCAGGTGACGATCGGCTGTGCTCTTTCGTGCGGCTTGTGGCAGGTGCCGCAGGCGAGCGACGTGTGGGCACGTCCCTCGGGCCAGCCCAGCGTCCGTTTGACCGGAAGGCCCTGGTGGCAGCCTAGGCAGGTCTCCTGGGTCGGTCGGAGAGGGCTGTTCTGGCGCAGGAATTGGTGGCAGTCGACGCAGTGAAAATCCGCCATCTGAGGGATCTTGATGGCGCGCGCCCCCAGCGCCTGGGCCTCGTGGCAATTCGCGCAGATCGTCGCGGCCGGCCGGAGGCGATGGATCGCCGCGCTGTGGCAGGTGACGCACTCGATCCGCCTGACCTGGGCGTGAACCTCGTGGCCGGCCGTGGCCGCGACCTGCCGCCACTGCGGGTCACCGCTCGTGTGACACTCCCGGCACCGTTCCGCCGGGACATCAGCGTGCTTCCCGACCCGTTCGGGCCGGCGCGCGGCGAAGACGACGACCTGGCGGGCGGATTCCATGACGCTCTGCTGGTGGCAGGAGTGGCACTCGACCTTCTTATGCTCGCTGCTTGCCCACCTGGTCCACGCCGCTTCCATCGTATGGCAGGAGCGGCAGAAGGCGGGGTTGTTCATCGTGAAGTCGTACACGCTGTATCCGCCGAAGACGACCACGGTGATCCCGGTCGCGGCAACGGCGATGAGAAAGGCGAGCCACAATGGGGAGAGTCCGCGCACCCATGCGCGGACTCTCTTATAGAGCCCTGCCGGCCGCGGGGAAGGAAGCTCGTCCATCCCCGCGGTTAGAGAGTGCCGATGTGGGTACCGGCCGGGGCCGCTGCGACGCGGAGCTCGGATGGGGCGCTCTGCCCACTCGGGGGATTGCTGGTGTTGGCGAGGAGAGCCACCACGCCTGCCGCGGAACCCGCGGCGAACCCCGCGCCATCTGCGCTACGGCCGGTACCCATCATCCTCATTTAGGCTGCCTTACCGCGCTCCCGCACCTCTAGCGGGACGTAGTCGCGCGCGTCGGCTCCGACATAGATCTGGCGGGGCCGGCTGATGCGCTGCTCCTTGTCGTCGAGCAGCTCCTGCCACTGGGCCAGCCACCCGCTGGTGCGCGGGATGGCGAAGAGCACCGGGAACATCTCGACGGGGAAGCCCATCGCCTGGTAGATGATCCCGGAGTAGAAGTCGACGTTCGGGTACAGCTTGCGCTTGATGAAGTACTCGTCCTGCAACGCGATGTGCTCGAGCTCGAGGGCGATCTCGAGCAACGGGTTGGTCCCGGTGACCTGGAAGACCTCGTCAGCGATGCGCTTGATGATCTTCGCCCGCGGGTCGTAGTTCTTGTAGACGCGGTGGCCGAAGCCCATGAGCAGGAGCTCACCCTTCTTGACCCGCCCGACGTAGGCCGGGACGTTCGCCTTCGAGCCGATCTCAGCCAGCATGCGCAGGACGGCCTCGTTCGCTCCGCCGTGCAGCGGCCCGTACAGCGCCGCCGCCGCGCCGGCCAGGGTGGAGTAGGGGTCGGTCTGCGAGCTGCCGATGCTGCGCATCGCGTTCGCGCTGCAGTTCTGTTCGTGATCGGCGTGCAGGATGAAGAGGACCTCGAGCGCGCGCTCCAGCACCGGGTTCGGCGTGTACTTCAGTTCCGTGGTCTTCATGAGCATGCTCAGGAAGTTTCCGGTGTAGGAGAGGTCGTTGTCCGGGTACACGTACGGCTGGCCCAGGCTGTGCCGGTACGCGAAGGCGGCCAGCGTGGGCATCTTGGCGATGAGCCGGACGATCTGCTTCGCCCGCACCGGGCCCGGCTTGATCTCCTTGGCCTCCGGATAGAAGGTGGACAGCGCGCCGACGGTTCCCACCAGCATGCCCATCGGATGGGCGTCGTAGTTGAATCCATCAAGGAACTTCTTGATGGATTCGTGGATCCAGGTGTGGTGCGTGATCTCCCAGGTCCAGGCATCGAGTTCCGCGCGGGTCGGCAACTCGCCGTTGAGCAGCAGGTAGGCGGTCTCGAGGTAGGTCGAGGACTCGGCCAGCTGCTCGATGGGATAGCCGCGGTACCGCAGGATCCCGGCCTCGCCGTCGATGTGGGTGATGGCGCTCCGGCACGACGCGGTGTTGCCGAAGGCCGGATCATACCCCATCAGCCCGAAGTCGTTGTCCGAGGCCTTGATCTGGCGGAGGTCCGTCGTGCGAATGGCGGCCCCGTAGTTTGGGTACGTCCCGTACGTGATCGGGATTTCGTAGCTCTGACCCGTCCGGTTGTCTGTGACCGTGAGGGTATCTTTCGGCATACGCAATGCCCCCTTTCCCCCAACTGGTCTGAGCAAATTCTAGCGACCGCTTCGTACGCTGCGGTATCAGGCAGGGGCCCTATCTTCCTCATCTCCGGGGCCGATGGTGGGGGTGCGAACGTGTCCCTACGATGAGCGAGGAAAGGACAGCGGATGCCTGGAAGCCGGCTGGTCGTCGTCTTCTTCGTCTACGGCCTGGCCTTCTTCGCCATGGGCCTGGCCATCGCCTTGGAGGCCCGCCGCAAGACCGAGCTGCGGCTCGTCTGGGTCCTGAAGTACCTCGCCGCGTACGGACTCCTCCACGCCGCGGTGGAGTGGCTGGACATGTGGCTCCTGCTGCCCGGCGCTCCGGCTTTTGCCCCGGCGGTCCTGCGCGTCGTGCGCCTCGGGTTGTTCGTCGCCTCGACGGTCATGCTGGCCGTCTTCGGAACGGCGCTCATCGCCGCGCTTGCGCCGCGGTGGAGAGCGGTGCGGTGGATTCCACTTGGGCTGCTCGTCATCTGGCTGGCGTACTGGGCCGTCGGGCCGCACCTCAATCCCCTGACAACGGCGCGCTGGACGCCGACCGATCCATCGTGCCTCCGCTGTCACGAGATCACCGCGCCGTCGGAAGCCGCCTCGGCGGTCGCCACCTGGGTCCCCTCCACCGCGGTCGGAGACATCTGGGTGCGGTATCTCATCTATCTGCCGGCCTCCGCGTTTGCCGCCGCTGCGCTGTGGCTGCAAGGGCGGCGATTTGCCGCAAGCGGATACCTTCGGATCGCCCGTGACTGCCGCTGGATGGGCGCGGCATTTGCGGCCAACGGGATCGTGGCCGGCCTCATCGTCCCGCCCGCGGGATTCGGTCTGGCCGCGATCCTGAACTATGATTCGTTCCTGTCCATCGCCGGCTTCCCCCCGCAGATCGTCCGCGCCGCGCTGGCGGTGATCATCGCGGTGTTCGGGGTCCGGATCCTCCGCGTGTTCGACATCGAATACGCCGGGCGGTTGCAGGAGGCGCAGGAAGGAAGACTCCGCGCGCAGGAGGAGGCGCTGGAGATCGCGCGACGTGCCGCGGAAGAGCTCGAAGCGAAGGTCCGCGATCGCACCGAAGAGCTCTTCGAGCAAGTCCGGCGGCTGGCGATCCTGGAGGAACGCGATCGCCTGGCCCGCGAGATGCACGACAGTCTCGGCCAGGTGCTGGGCTTCGTGAACCTGAAGACGAAAGTTGCGGAAGACCTTATCACGCGGGGCCGCGCACGCGACGCCGGCGAGGAGCTCGCTCAGATGCGCGGCGCAGTGCAGGATGCCTACGAGGAAGTCCGGCAGGCCATCCTCAGCCTGCGGGCCTCGCCGCGCGGCCAGGGGCTGGTGCCGAGCCTCCGCGAATATGCCGGGCGGGTCCGGGAGCAGACCGGCCTGGACGTGCGGGTGGAAGCTTCGGACGGACTGGATCTGCCCGCCGCCGTGGAGGCCCAGGTCATCCGCATCGTCCAGGAAGCCCTGACGAATGTCCGCAAGCACGCCGCCGCCCGGAGCGTCACGGTGCGCTTTGCGCGGGCCGGCCGCGAGGTGATCGTGACGATCACCGATGACGGGAGGGGGTTCGACGTCGCCGCCGTCGAAGCGGCGAAGAGCATGCACTTCGGCCTGCTGACGATGCGCGAGCGGGCGGAGAGCATCGGAGGCATCGTCACAGTGCGCAGTGGGATCGGACAGGGAACGACCGTCGAGCTGCGGATCCCAAGCGGAGAGCGGGAAGGGAGGTCCGGGGATGGAACCCATCCGCGTCCTGCTGGTTGACGATCACCAGCTGTTCCGGCGCGGCGTCGCGTCGCTCTTGTCCGGGCGCGACGACATCGAGGTCGTCGGTGAAGCGAGCAACGGAGTGGAAGCGCTCGAACGCGCCCGGGAGCTCATGCCGGATGTGATCCTCATGGACATCAAGATGCCGGAGCTCGACGGGCTGGCCGCCGCGAAACAGCTCAAGGCCGAGATGCCCTACGTGCGGATCATGATGCTCACCGTGTCCGAGACCGACGAGGATCTCTTTGAAGCCATCAAGGCAGGCGCGTCCGGATACCTCCTCAAGAACGTGGACCCGGACTATCTCATCGCCTGCGTGCAGCAGGTGCACCGGGGAGAGGTGCCCATCGCGCCCACGATGGCGGCAAAGATCCTCCGGGAGCTCACCTCGCCCGCGGAATCCTCCATCCAGGCCCTCACGGGGCGCGAGCGGCAGGTGCTCGAGCTCCTCTCCGGCGGACTGGCGAACAAGGAGATCGCGTTCCAGCTGAAAATTTCCGAGAATACCGTGAAGAATCACCTCCGCAACATCCTCGAGAAGCTGCACCTGCAGAACCGGGTTCAGGCGGCGCTCTACGCCGTCCGCATGGGCTTGGCCGACCGGCCCCAGCAACAATAGTCACCCCGGACTAGTTTCGCGCCCATTCCGCACTAGGGCTTGACCCATTCCGGACCAGCGCTCAACCCTTTCCGGGCTACCGCGGCAACCCGGATCGGCTAGCTGCACCTAGCCGTCTTTCGGCATCCCCAATCACCCGCCGGCTCGATAGGCCGTCCCTACGCGCCCGGCTATGCTGAGCGTGGAGGCGATGACCGTGAGGCCGCGGGTGTTCATCTGGTACGGGCACCATCTCTTCGCCAGGGTGATGGAACCGGTGCTCAGGCGCGAGGGGATGGCCGTGCTCGGTGTTGAGGGCAATCCCGGTCTGGCCGTCCCGGCCATCCTCCGATCCGCGCCGGACGTCGTGCTCACGGATCGCCTCGTCGAGCGTGAGCACGCACAGGGCATCGCGGAGATCATCCGCGGCAGCCGGCGCGTGCGCGTGCTGGTGCTGGATCTGCTCGAAGATGACATGCGCATCTACGACGGCTCGGGGCAGGCGGCGGGCGGGCTCCCCTCGATCCTCAAAGCGATCGAGGAAACCGTCCAGCATGCCGAGCTGCCTCTGGCCGGGTGAGAGGAGGAGGAACGATGAATCCGGTTGGGATTGCTCTGGCGTTCCTGGTCTTCTGGTCACTGGTGGCGGCGGGTGCCTTCCTCACGCTGAGCGCGGGCGGCCGGCTGCGCCGCGTCGGTCTACGGGTCCGCGGGGGCGCGATCCCCTTGGATCCCGGCATGGGCGTGGCGGTGACCCTCCACGTCATCACGGCGCTGTTTGGGGCCATGATGATCCTGGCCGGCGTGTACGCCACCTATGTGGTGATCCTGGCTCGATGACAGGTGCGGGCTAGGGATAAGGGATCAGGGAGAGGGGATAGGGCAGATTGGAGCTGGGCCCGTGGAGCAGCAACGACAGAACAGGCTCGAGTTGCTCAGCGGGATCGTGATGATCGTCGTCACGGCGTTCGTGGCGACGTTCATCGTTTCCCTGATCAATGCGGTCTGCCGATAGGATCTCGCCGGTCAACCCTCGATCGGACTGCAAATCGGTTCCCCGCCCGATGAGGCCTCCAGGGGCGGCTCCGTATAGTAGATGGCGGGATCACTCTGTGACTTCTGTGCGCTTGGTCCCAATCGTCCTCGGTGTGCTGGTCGCGGGGGCGGCGATGATCGCGTTCGCCGGCCAGAGCTACGCGCAGGACAACGACGTCTGTCTGTCCTGTCACACCGCGCCCGGTATGATCATGACCCTGCCGAGTTCCGAAGTGATCTCGGTGACCATCGATCCCAAGCGGTTCGCCGACTCCCCGCACGGCAAGGCCATGACCTGTGCCACCTGCCACACGGCGAACGTCGAGATCCCGCACCCCACCACACCGGCGAAGACGCTGAAGGACTTCCAGAAGATCGCCGTCGGAGTGTGCCAGAGCTGTCATGCGGACCGGGTCGAGCAGGTGAATCAGAGCGTCCATGGGCGGGCGGCGCGGATGGGCTTCGCGGACGTGCCCCTGTGCACGACCTGCCACAATCCCCATGACGCCGCCCGGGTGGTCAGCGCGGAGTACCGCAATAACATTCCCCAGCTGTGCGGGACCTGCCACGCCGATCCCCGGATCATGAACAAGTACGGCCTCCGTCTCGTCTACGAGACGTACATCAAAGAGTTCCATGGTGTGACGACCACGCTGTACAAGCTGACCAAGCCGTATGGACCCGTGCCCGCGGCGGTCTGCACCGACTGTCATGGTGTCCACGAGATCCGCGCCGCGATCGACCCCGCGTCGAAGGTCAGCCCGGCCAATCTCCTGCAGACGTGCCGGCAGTGTCATCCCACGGCCGGGCGCTTCTTTGCCTCGGCCTGGACCGAGCACAGGACGCCGGGCCCCACCGCCGCGCCCCTCGTGTGGTACGTGCAGCTCTTCTACGGGTTCTTGATTCCGGCGACGGTCGCGTTCCTCGGGGTCCTCACCGTCCTGGACCTCGGCCGGTGGGCGACCGATCAGCTGCGGCGGAGCGGAAAGCCGTGAGCGTCCGGGGGCCGGCCGTGATGCGGTTCACCCTGGCCCAGCGCATCGAGCACTTCGTCCTGATCATTTCCTTCAATGTCCTGGCCTTCACGGGACTGCCGCAGAAGTACTTCTACACGGGGTGGGCCGAACGCATCATCCAGTTCATGGGGGGGATCGAGCGCACCCGCGTGATCCACCGCGTGTTTGCCGCGCTCTTGATCAGCCAGGCGTTGTTTCACATCGGGGCGGTGCTCGCCGCCCGCATCAAAGGACGCGAGCGGGGGGAGATGGGCGTGACCTTCCGCGACGTCCGGGGCATCATCGGCGACGTCGGGTACCTGCTCGGCCTGCGATCCAACAAGCCGGCCTTCGGCCGCTACGACTACCGGCAGAAGTTCGAGTACTGGGCCGTTGTCTGGGGAACCGCGATCATGGCCGTCACAGGATTGATCATGTGGTTCCCGGAGGTCGTGGCCCGGGTGCTTCCGGGCCTCATGGTCCCCGCCTCGCGCGTGGCGCACGGCGGGGAGGCGCTGCTGGCCATCCTCGCCGTGGTCATCTGGCACTTCTACAATGCGCACTTCCGGCCGGACATCTTCCCGATGGATCCGGCGATGTGGAGCGGGGAGATCCCGCTGGAGCGACTGCGGCACGACCACCGCGCGGAGTACGAGCGCGTCGTGGGGGCGGAAGAGCCGCCCGCTCCCTAGGGGCCCTCCGTGCGCCTCCATCTCAAGATCACCGTCTGGATCGTCGTCATCTTCGTCGGCGTGGGGGGCGTGTCCATCTACGCCCTGCTGCTCTTCCAGCGCGCGGCGGGGCTCCAGCAGTTCGAGACGATGGCCCAAGCGCTCACCGAGACGATCCTGCACAGCCTGACCACGACGATGGTGAACAACAACCCGACGGAGATGCGCGAGATCATCCGCAACATCGAGCGGGCGGCGATGATTAAGCGCGTCGCGATCTACGGCGTGGACAGCCGGGTGTGGGCGAGCAGTGATCCCGGTGAGGTAGGAGAGGTCCGCCCGTCGGCGCTTCTGGCGCAGGTTGTCGCCACGGGGGTTCCGCGGACCGAAGAGATCCCCGGCGCGAAAGAACTCGTCGTCTTCACACCCATCCAGAACCACACGGAGTGCCAGACCTGCCATCCGTCGGGGCAGCAGATCCTGGGTGCCACGGTGGTCTCGCTCAGCACGGCCCGCGTCGAATCGCACCTGCGCAACAGCGCCCGCCTGCTCACCGGGCTGGTCGGATTCACCTTCCTGCTTGCTCTGGGCACTCTCAGCGTCCTGCTCGGCCGGTTCGTGCTGGATCCTCTCACGGACATCGTCACTACCGTGCGGCGGATCTCCTACGGCGACTACGGAGCGCGGTCCACGGTCCAGACCTCGGACGAGCTGGGGATGCTGGCCTCGGCGTTCAACGACATGAGCGGGCGGATCGAGTGGTTCACCCACCAGCAAAGCGAGAAGATCGAGGACCTGACGCGCCGCCTCTCCACGCTCACGATCTTCAGCCAGACGCTTGCCGAAGCGGTCGATTTGGGGTCGGCGCTGCGCGAAGCCGCCGCGGTCTTCCGGGAGATCGTGCGGGCCGATGCCTGCGGCATCTATCGGACCGAGGATGGGCAGTCTATCTTGATGGCATCCGCGGGGGAGACCACCTTGCTGGCCGAACACGGCGCAGACACCGTGCGGCGTGCCGCCGAGCTCGGCCAGCCGGTGTCTTACCCCGGCGGACCTGCCGGGTCCGAGGAGCCGGGGGCGTCCGGGGCCGGACTGGCCGTGCCCGTGAAGACGAAGGAGCGGATGTTCGGAGGTCTGCTGGTCGTCCGGCGCGATGCGGCCGGATTCGACGTGAATGACCTGACACTGTTCGTCACCGTGGCCGGGCATCTCGCTACGGCGCTGGAGAATCTCCGCCTCTACAATGAGGTCAAGGACAAGGAACGGCTGCGCGGAGAGCTGCTCAGCCGGCTCATCCACGCGCACGAGGAAGAACGGTTCCGCATCGCCCGCGAGTTGCACGACCAGGTCAGCCAGTCGCTGACGGGTCTGACGATGAGCCTCACCGCGGCGGAGGAGGCAGGAACGGTCGATCCGAACCGTGTGCGCGCCGCCATCACCTCGCTCCGCCAGGTGGCTGAGGAGACACTGGAGGACGTCAGGAAGATCATCTTCGATCTCCGCCCGACCCTGCTGGACGATCTCGGCCTCATCCCCGCGGTCCGCCACTACGCCCGGACGCTGCTGGAGGCCCAGGGGGTGGAGGTGCGGTTTCAGGCTGCCGGCTTCGGCCAGCAGCGGCTGCCCTCTCCTGTGGAGACGACGGTCTTCCGCGTGGCGCAGGAAGCCATCACAAACGTCGCCCGTCACTCCCGTGCCCGTCTCGTGACCATCGCGGTGACGTTGCAGGACGGCGTGGTGCGGCTCCAGATTGCGGATGACGGGATCGGGTTCGATGCCCCGGCGTTACTGGCGGCATCGGGGCGGAGGCGACTGGGGA
>DATDEG010000179.1:0-3531 GCA_036523465.1 bacterium | reverse complement strand
TCGGGGAGGTGACCTTCAGCCTGCCGCTGTCGGTCTCGTTCCTCATCACCGTCGCGGTGATCGTGGGACTGTTCCTCATGCTCACCCGTACGGAGCTCGGCCGTGCCATGCGCGCCACGGCGCAGAATCGCGATGCGGCGGAGTTGATGGGCGTCAATTCTGCCCATGTGAGGGGGCTGGCGTTCGGGATCGGCGCGGCTATGGCCACGCTGGCCGGCACGTTGCTGCTGCCGGTGCTCTACGTCATCCCCACGATCGGTGGGGTGTTCACCTTGAAGGCCTTCGTCGTCACTGTGCTCGGCGGGATGGGCAACGTGCTCGGCGCGATCGGTGGGGGGATCATCCTCGGGATCACGGAATCGCTGGGCGCGACGTACGTGAGCAGCGCCTATCGGGACGCGTTTGGTCTGGTGGCCTTCCTCCTCGTCCTGCTGCTGAAGCCCGGTGGGCTGTTCGGGAGGAGCCGCGTGTGAGGAGTCCCCGGACGCTGGTCAGTATCGCCGTGGTCATCGGCGTGCTGGCGTTCTACCCGTTCGTCTTCAGCACGAGGCTGAACCTGGGCGTGGCGATGGTGCTGTTCGCCGCCCTGGCCACGGCCTGGGATATCCTCGGGGGGTGGGCCGGGCAATTGTCGCTCGGACATGCCGCGCTGATGGGCATCGGCGGCTACACGATGGCGTTGCTGTCCCTGCGCGGTGGGATCGCGCCGTGGTGGGGGTTGATCGCCGGGATGATGCTCGCCGCTGTCGCCGCGGCGGGGTGGGGATGGCTGACCTTCCGGCTGCGGGGTCCGTACTTCGTACTTAGCACCATCGCCGTGGCAGAGATCCTGCGCCTGATCGCCATCAACTGGACCAAGTTCACCGGGGGGGCGGAGGGCCTGTTCATCAGGTCGCTGCCCGAGATACTCGGATTCGACTTCTTCAACCGCACGGTAGAATTCTACATGGCCCTGGGGTGGTTGCTCCTGACGCTGTTGGGAGCCTGGTGGCTGTCCTGGTCGAAGTTCGGGTACTATCTGCAGGCCATCCGGGAGGACCAGGATTCCGCGATGGCCATGGGCATCAACCCCACGCGGTACAAGATCCTGGCCTTCATGGTCAGCGCCGCGTTCACCGCCGCGGGGGGCGCGCTGTACGCCATCTACATGAGCTTCTTCGAACCCCATATCGTCTTTGATATCGGGGTGAGCATCGAGCTAGCCCTGATGGCGTACATCGGCGGCGCAGGAACCGTGTTCGGTCCAACCATCGGGGCGATCGTACTCCTCTGGGCCGGGGATACGTTCCGCAACTACTTCCAGCAGGCCAACCTGCTGATCTACGGGGTGCTCATCATCCTCATCGTCCGGTTCGCCCCCGAGGGCATCGTGGGCGGATGGCAGTTCCTGACGCGGAGGTGGCCGCGTGCCCGACGTGTTGCAGCTCAGAGCGCTGACTAAGGCCTTCGGCGGGTTGCTCGCCGTCAACGATGTCTCCTTCGCGGTCGGCGACGCCGAGATCGTCGGCCTGATCGGCCCGAACGGCGCGGGAAAGACCACGCTGTTCAACGCCATCAACGGCTATTTCCCGCCGACCTCGGGGACCGTCACCTACGACGGGCACGAGGTCACAGGGTACACGCCGGACCGGATGGCGGCGCTGGGTATGGGGCGCACGTTCCAGATCGTGCGGCCGTTCCCGCGTCTGTCTGTCCTCGAGAACGTCATGGTCGGGGCGTTCCTCCGTCGCGCCGGAAGACGCGCTGCGGAACGCAAGGCCTGGGAAGTCCTCGAGTTCGTCGGCCTGCGCGATCTGGCCGAGCGGCCGGCAGGCTCGATGACGCTGGCGGGACGGAAGCGGATCGAGGTCGGGCGGGCCCTGGCCCTGGAGCCCCGCCTCCTTCTGTTGGACGAGGTCTCGGCGGGCCTCAACGCCGCGGAGTCGGACCGCATGGTTGATCTCATCCGGCAGATCCGGGATCGCGGCGTGACCATCCTCATCGTCGAGCACGTCATGCGGGTGATGATGCGGATCAGCGACCGGATCGTCGTCCTGAACTACGGGAGGAAGATCGCGGAAGGGACGCCGGCCGAGGTAAGCCGGAATCCCGAGGTCATCCAAGCTTATCTCGGCGAGGAGAACCCCAGTGCTTGAGGTGAGCGCGCTCCAGGTGGCCTACGGCGATCTCACCACCCTCTGGGACGTGTCCTTCACCGTCGGGCAGGGGGACCTCGTGGCCCTGGTGGGAGCGAACGGCGCCGGGAAGACCACGACGCTCCGGACGATCAGCGGTTTGCTCCGCCCGCGTGCCGGGAGCGTGCGGTTCCGTGGGAGTTCGCTGGCGGGCGTGTCGTCGCACCGCATCACGGACCTCGGCATCGCCCACGTCCCTGAGGGCCGGCAGCTGTTCCCGCTGATGACCGTTGAGGAGAACCTGCTGCTGGGTTCCTATCCGCCTCGTGCGCGGCGGAAGCGGGCCGAGAACCTCCCACGCGTGTACGAGACGTTCCCCGTGCTCGGATCACGCCGGGCCCAGGACGCCGGCACGCTCAGCGGCGGCGAGCAGCAGATGCTGGCCATCGGCCGAGCCCTAATGAGCGATCCTGATCTGCTAATGCTGGACGAGCCGAGCCTGGGCCTGGCCCCAATCGTCGTCCGCGACGTCTTCTCCGTCATCGCCCAGATCCGCTCCCGGGGCGTCACCGTCCTCCTCGTGGAGCAAAACGTGGCGCAGGCCCTCGCTGTGGCCGATCACGCCTACGTCCTGGAGAACGGCCGGATCACCCTGCAGGGCTCGGGCAAGGAACTTCTGGAACACAACGGCGTTCGCCGCGCCTATCTCGGCGTCTGACGCAGCGAACCGGGAACAGGGAACGGCGAACTGAAGGCCGTCCCAGTTCGCCGTTCCCCGTTCCCTGAATCGGGTCCCCGCCTGAGAGAGAATCAAGGCCAGGCCTGATGGCCGCAGGTCTCCCTTCCTGGGAAGATGGCCATCAAGCAGACCTGATAGGTCCGGAATCTCCTCTATAAAGGAAAGGCTCAGACGGGGAGGGATCCCATGGAGATCACCCGGCAGGCCGATTACGCGGTCCGGATCGTGCTGGATCTGGCGGAACGCAACCATGGCGGCGTGGAGCGGTCCGACGACGTGGCCAGGCGCCAGGTCGTCCCGCGCGCCTATTTCACCAAGGTGGTCCAGGCTCTGGTCCGGGCGGGGTACGTCCGGACCCTGCGGGGGGCCCGCGGTGGGATCCAGCTGGCCCGGGACCCGGACGCCATCACGCTGCGCCAAGTGGTCGAGGCCGTGGAGGGCCCGATCTACCTCAACCGCTGCCTCTCCCATCCCGGGGAATGCTCACTCGAGCGCACCTGTACTGCCCATCCGGTCTGGGAACGCATCCAGGACGTTCTCACGCGTGAATTGGAAGCCGTGACCGTCTCTCAGATGATCGCCTCAAAGCCGCGACCCTTGCGGCCCGCAAAACGGAGGATGCACTAGTGCGCATCGGCGCGATCATCCTCGTCGCGCTGGCGCTCGGTTTCGGCGGCG
>DATDEG010000178.1:0-21494 GCA_036523465.1 bacterium | reverse complement strand
CCCTCCAATGAACCGTGGAATCTTCAGGGTGCTCTCACGCTACACGCTCCCGGAGCAACTTGGCAAGCTGAACTCGGGGCTGACCTTCGCCCGGGATCGGATGTCATTGATTTCCGGCTCAACGCGTCTGGTGTACGTTTCGAAGGCCTTCTTCCCACGAATCCACTTCCTGGTAATCTCATCGCTCCCTTCCGCGTTCGCCTACAGCTCGCCGCCCCATTAGCGACAGCGATGTTCAGACGTGTTCTCTCAGACCCCCAAATACTCGCGGGCCAGATCCCTGTCTGACAAGATGGCAGCTGTCTCAAGCGACCTGACGATCCGACCCTTGTCCATGACGTAGGCATGTCGCGCCAGAGTCGCCGCGAAATCAAGGTTCTGTTCAACCAGCAGGATGGTCAGCCCGCCGGTATTGACTTCCCGGATGTGATCAGCCAGCTGCCCAACCAAAGACGGCTGAATGCCTTCGGAGGGCTCATCCATGAGCAGGACGCGTGGGCGGCTGGCCAGGGCCCGGCCCAGGGCCAGCACCTGTTGCTGACCGCCGCTCAGGCTGCCGCCGCTGGCGTCGCGCTTTTCACGCAGCAGGGGGAACTCGCTCAGCACTTCTTCGAGGGCGGCTGCAGGGTCGGGGGCAAGACGCGCACCGAGGCGGAGATTCTCCAGCACCGTGAGGGCGGGAAAGATCTCGCGCCCTTGCGGAATGTAGCCGAGTCCGAGTCGCGCCCGCCGATAGGCCGGCAGGCCCGTGACGTCGGTGCCGTTGAATGTGATCCGTCCTGCACTGCACGGGATCAGTCCCATGACGGCACGCATGAGGGTCGTTTTGCCCGCCCCGTTCCGCCCAAGGATGGCGATGATCGTCGACTCCTCAACCTGAAGGCTCGTCCCCTCCAGGACGGGCGTCGCTCCGTACCCCGCCTTTACGCCTTCAATGGCGAGGATAGCTGGTGCCTCCCCAGATAGATGTCCATCACCGCTTCGTTGTGACGCAGTTCCTCGACAGACCCTTCAGCGAAAATTCGCCCCTGATGGAAGACCGTCACCCGGGCGTTGAGAGCCCGGACAAAGCTCATGTCATGCTCCACTACTACCACTGTGGCTTGGCTACCCAGACGGCGCACCAACGCCACGGTCGCCTCCACTTCATCGCGGGTCATGCCCGCTGTCGGCTCGTCCAGGAGGATCATGGTTGGCCGCATGGCCACTACCATACCGATCTCCAACCACTGCTTCTCCCCGTGGGACAGCTGGCCAGCGGCCACAAAGGCACGACGTGGTAGGCCGATCTCTTCAAGAACTTCGGCGACACGGCGTTCGGTGGCCGTCGGGTCCCGTTCGCGAGCATAGGCGGCCAGCCACAGATTCTCCTGAACCGTGAAGTGGTCGTAGATGCTAGGGATCTGGAGTTTGATACTGATCCCGCGGCGGGCTCGCTGATGCGGCAACAGGCTTGTGATCTCATCCCCACGATAGTAGATTCTCCCGGCTGTTGGGCTGTACCGGCCGCAGAGCAGGTTGAAGAAGGTACTCTTCCCCGCGCCGTTCGGACCGATGAGGCACCGCAACTCACCGGCGGTCAACGATAAGGAGACCCGATTCACTGCACGCAGGCCACCGAAAGCTTTGACAACCTCCTGCGTCTCGACAACCACCTCGGAGCCCGCCTCCGGCGTGGCTGGGAGGCCGGCGCCGGCCTGAAGAACTCCCTCTGTTGACTCTCTGTCCTCGCTGGCGCTGGGCCGGCGACGCAGCCGGAAAGCCAGAGCCGGAATGAGACCGCTGGGGAAGAGCAGCACGATGATGATGAGCAACAGCCCGACAGCAAGAGGCGCCTGGAAGAAGGTCGCCATCCACACGGGCGGCGTGAAGGTATTCCCCAGAACTTCCCATGGTTCGCCAGCGGAAATGGCGCCGAGAACCCCTGATAGATATTGCACGAGCGCCGCTCCCAGGAAGGGCCCGAGCAGCGTTCCTCTGCCGCCGACGAGCACCCAGATCACGATGACCGCCGACTGCTGGAGGCTGAAAACCGCCGGGTTGATGAAGTTTCCCCAGGCTGCGTAGAATGTCCCGGCCAGACCGGCGATCGCGCCGCCGAGGGCGAAGACCGTAAGCTTGTAGGCCCGAGTGTCGTAGCCGAGCAACTCGGTCCTGAGTTCGTTCTCCCGGATGGCCGTGATGATGCGGCCGAAGGGGCGACGCAGGAGAAGCACCACCCCCAAATAAACCAAGGCGGCAACGATGACCACGGCGAGATACGTTTGTGTAATACTCAGTGCAATTTCGGGACCCCAGGGCGTGCCCACCGTGAGGGACGGGATGTTGGTCATCCCATTGTACCCACCCAGGAGGGCCTTCCCCACGGCGTATTGCGTGCCGGCGGTGCTGCCCATGAAGGTGAGCAGGATCAGTGTGACGGCAAGGGTAATCACCGCGACGTAGACACTGCCGACCCCACCGTAGAACATGAAGTATCCCAACGACGCCGCTGCGGCCCCCGCCACGATCACCCCGGCGAGGATCGCGGTCACCGTCTCGTGAGTGAGTCCGATCAGATTGATGCTACTGGCGCCGTAGACATATCCGGCCAGACCGAAGAATGCCGCCTGTCCAAAGCTGAAGATGCCGGCAAACCCCCAGACGAGATCCAGGCTCAAGGCCAGCAGACCGGAGATCAGCCAGAGGTTGATCTGCACAGTCTGAAACTCGCCGAACCACACCGGGAGGAGGCCCAGCGCGGCAAAGAGGACCAGTGGCCAGGCCCGGGGACCCACTGCCGCAGGGGAGGACATCCTGCGCTCCACCCTCACACGCCGCGCTGCCGGCCGCCTGACAACCCGCTCGGCAGGACGCGGAGGATGAGGATGGCGACCGCCAGCAGGGCTCCCTGGCCAAGAAAGGGGGTAGCCAGGTACGAGACGAGATTCTCAAAGATCCCGAGGAGCGCAGCGGCGGCCGTCGTCCCCAGCAGCACGGCCGGACCGCCCACGATGACGGTCATGAACGCCCTGGCGATGAATGCCAGGCCGATGGTGGGTACCACACCCGTGACCGGTGCGATCAGAGCCCCTGCCGTACCGGCAAGAGCGGCGCCGAACGCGAACGTGATCATGTGGCTGCGCGCCGCGTCGACGCCCAGGGCCGCAGCCATCTCTGGCAACTGTGTCGCCGCACGCGCCTCCAGACCGTATCGCGTGCGTTTGAAGACCAGATAAGTCACGGCCAGCAGCAGTGCGGCCATCACAATAAGGAAGAAGCCATACCACGACGCCGAGTAGGCGCCCACGGAGAAGTTGCCTAGGGGCGTGGCCAACCCTTGGGTCGCCGGGCCGAATAGAATCGTAACCCCCTGCACAAGAACGAGACTGAGCCCCCAAGTGGCAAGCATCGTGTCTAGGATCCGACCGTACAGGAACCGAATGATGAGGCGTTCCACCGCCACCCCGACCAGCGCGACCGCCACGGGCGCCGCGGCCATCCCCAACCAGATGCTGCCGGTTGCCCGGGTCACCGTCAGAACGGTATAGGCACCCAGCATGATTAGTTCGCCGTGCGCCAGGTTGATCACGCGCATCATCCCGAAGATCACGCTGAGGCCGAGGGCGACGATCATCAGAACGGCGATGTTGACCGTCATGCCCAGCGCAACTACGAGGATCTCGTCGGGTCTCATGAAGACAGGAGGGCGGCGGCCTCGGCGGCCGCCGCCCGATTATCTACTTCGTCTTCGGCGTGTACTGGGTGTGTTGATTCGGGTTGGTCAGCAAGTTGCAGACATCCATAGTGTCCGCCGGCGGCACGTTCGGGAACGTCTTCAAGATCTTGAACCCGCGCTTGTCGTTGATCTGGGCGAGGTGGACCGTATGGATGACGTGATGGCTCTGCGGGTCGAGTTTGACCCTGCCTTCTGGGGCATCGAAGGTGAGCCCGCTCTCCAGCGCCTTGACGACCCCGTTCAGGTCGAGGGATCCGGACTTGTTCACGGCCATGGCCCACAGATGCCACCCTGTCCAGACAATGTTGGCCGAATCGGTGATGTACGCGTGTTTGCTACCGAAACGAGACCGCCAGCGCCTCACGAACTCACGATTGGCGGCATTGTCCAGTTCCTGGAAGTACGGGTAGACCACTGTGATGCCTTGCGCTTCTTTGGGCGTCAGGACGACCTGCTCGTTCCCAAGGCCGATCGTTGGCGATACGATCGGGATCTTGTCCTTCATGCCCGCCGCGGCGTACTGACGGTAGAATGCGATGTGATTGCCGCCGACGAGCAGCGACATCACAAAAGCAGGCTTGGCCTCTTGGATCTTGTTCACCGTCGCGCTGAAGTCGGTGACGTCAAGGGGAAAGAACTCCTCCTTGACCAAGGCACCATTGTTCTTGTTCAAGAACACCTTGACCCAGTCGGCAGAAATGTGGCCGTAGTTGTAGTCTGCAGCGATAATATAACATTTGGCCCCATACTCCTTGATGGCCCAGGGCACAAGTGTCCCCAACTGCTGCGCGGGGGTGACGCCCGTGGAGAAGACGTTCTTGTCGCATACCCCGCCCTCGTATTGCTCGTTGTAGAAGTAGAGCATCTTGTGCTTGGCCATCAGCGGACGGATGGCCTCCCGCGAGGCACTGGTGATGCCCCCGTGAATCACGGCTACCTTCTCTTGAAGGATCAGCCGCGTCGCGTACTGGGTGTAGCGTTCGTTTGTGGACTGGGTGTCAAACGCCACCAGCTTCAGCTTCTTGCCCAGCACGCCACCCTTCGAGTTGATGTCGTCTACGGCGAACTTGGTGGCATCGATCATCGGAAGCCCGTAGATATTGATGGGACCTGTTCCGTCCAGCAGGCTTCCCACCTCGATCTCCCCACCAGCGGCGGCCCATGAGGGAATCCGCAATCTGTTCAACGCCGTGCCGCCCAGGAGCAACCCACCCGTGGTCGCCAGTGTTCCGCGCAAGAAGTCCCGCCGCGTTATCTCCATAAACTCTCCCCCCTCGTCTCACCGATCTCTTTCCACTTTGGCAATCCGGCCCTCGAAACTCAGGAATCGGCAGCCAGCTTCTGGAGCACCTTGTCGATGATATCCACAGTGACCCGAATCTGCTCGGGGTTGCTCCGGGTCTCCGACCGTTGGTGCATCGCGGGAAATGGCCACCAGACCACGGTCAGCGCCGGGATCCCTTGGTGAGTGTAGACTGCGCTATCAACCCCCGCGCCGGGGTAGCGTCCTCGGGCGGCGGGGTCCCATCGGATCTCGTACTTCTGGTCCAGTTTGAGGTCACGCAACGATTCCCGTGTCAGCCGGCGCAGGTGTGCACGGTCATCTTCGTCGACCATCATCCAGATCCACTCCGCCTCCGGGTGGCTCACCGTGTCGATGTTGAGCACGGCTTTGACGCGGTCGAGCTCGCCGCGCTGTTTCTGCATCTCCATGTGCGTCCGGGAGCCGAGGAGGTTCCACTCTTCGGCTCCGAAGGATGTGAACTCGAGGGTGTAGGCGTAGCCGCGCGTCCGGTAGCGCTCCGCGAGGAGCATCAGGCTCACCACCCCACTGGCGTTGTCGCTGGCTCCGGGAGAAAAGGAGTCATGATGGCAGGTCACCTTGATCACCGTGTGCGAATCCTTCGTGCCCGGGACGCGGCCGATGATGTTTGCCGTTCGGGATTGAGGCTTGTACACGGTCCGCAAGGCGAGGTTGATACGGATCTCCTTACCGGCCTGCCGCCAGCGGTGCAGAAGGTCATTATCAGCCTTGCCGAATTCCACGCAGGGAAGATTGATGTCGGGAAAGTCCAGCGGCTCGGGGAGTGCCGGGAAGTCATCGGTAATGCCGATGACGTACGCGCCCTCTTCGCCATCCTCGCTGAGGATCGCCCATCGGTCCCAGCGGAACAGCACCAAGTCGGTGGGGCCAGCATAGACCAGCCGCCCCTCAACTCCCCCTTCGGGGGTTGATCCTGCCCAGGTCAAGGGCGCGCACTCGATTGTGCGCTGCTCCGGGGCCAGAACTGTGAGCGACTCGGACACGGGCTCCCATCCCATGAACTGCAGCCACTCGACCCTGGTGTCCAATCCGAGTTCCCTGAGGCGCCCGGCGATGTGCTCGATGGTGCGGTGGTCGGCTTCCGTGCCGGCAAACCTACGGTACGACCCGGCTGCCCGAGGGATCTCCTGGGAGAGGATGCGGGTTTCTCGCTCGATATCTATCATCGTCTCACCTCCCTGTGACACGGAACGCGCCAGTGTCTCCTGAGCGCGCTAATCCGAAGAGCCGATGCGTTGGCGTAGAATGAAGCGCTGCAACTTCCCCGTAGTGGTGAGGGGCAGCTCATCGACAAACTCGATGCTCCGGGGATAGGCATGAAACCCTACGCGGTCTTTCACGAAAGCCTGCAGCTCTGCCTCGAGCCCGCGGGAGGGGGTCTGGCCGGGC
This sequence comes from bacterium, assembly GCA_036523465.1. Classification (GTDB taxonomy): domain Bacteria; phylum Sysuimicrobiota; class Sysuimicrobiia; order Sysuimicrobiales; family Kaftiobacteriaceae; genus Kaftiobacterium. The sequence continues at coordinate 15,063 of DATDEG010000178.1, read as the reverse complement.
GCCAGGCGGATGAACGCCTTGACCACCTGGCCTCGGTCTGCGTCTGGGACCCCGACCACCGCCGCCATCGCCACGGCGGGATGACGGAGCAAGGATTCCTCGACCTCCCCCGGCCCGATGCGGTAGGCGCCGCTCTTGATCATGTCGTCCTTCCGCGCTTTGAACCATAGATAGCCATCCTCATCCTTCATCGCCAGGTCCCCCATCAGCGCCCACTCCCCGATGAACTTGCGCCTCGTGGCTTCGGGGTCGTTCCAGTACTCCAGGAACATCACAGGATCGGGGCGCCGGACGGCCACCTCGCCCACCTCTCCGGGAAGAACCGGCGACCCCTGCTCATCCAGGACTGCGACCTGATGCCCTGGGTAGGGCCTGCCGATGCTGCCCGGTTTCACCTCCATGATCTCGGCGCAGTTGCCCGCGATGAGGTTCATCTCCGTCTGACCGAAGAACTCATTGATCGTTACACCCAGGACCTCTCGTCCCCAACTGATCAATTCCTCCCCGACCGGCTCTCCGGCACTGTACACCGAACGAAGCTGTAGTTTGTATCTCGCGCGGGGATCCGGGACCTGCCGCATCAGTTTCAGGGCGGTCGGGAAGATGAACGCGTTGCGGATGCCGAATCGGTCCAGAATCCAGAACGAGCGCTCAGGGTCGAACTTGAGCTGGCGGAAGGCGACGACAGGAATGCCGTAATGCCAGCCCGCCCACAGCACATTGAAGAGACCGCCGATCCAGGCCCAGTCTGCCGGAGACCAGAGGAGATCGCCGGGTTGCGGGGCCAGGTTGTTGAACAGGACAAACGCGGGCAGGTGGCCGATCAGGGCCGAATGCGGCAGCACCGCACCTTTAGGCGGTCCCGTGGTCCCGGAAGTATACATGATCAGGGCGGGATCCTGCGGGTGCGTCCCCACCGGCACGAAACGCTCGCTGGCCCGCGCCTCCAGGCTTCCAGCGTCCTGAGCCTCCGGGAGGTCGGTGGAGGTCCCATCAACCAGGATTAGATGCTCCAAGTCGGGCAGGCGGCCCCTGATTCGACTCAGCTTTTGGGCGGCCAGGGCATCGAAAACGACCGCCTTTGCACCGCTGTCCTTGAGCCGATACTCAAGCGCATCCTCTCCGAACAGCGTCGCAAGGGGCACGGCAACGGCGCCCAGCTTGTAGGTGGCGATGTGGGCAACGGCGGTCTCGGGCCTCTGGGACAAGATGATGGCCACCCGGTCTCCGCGTACGACCCCCAAGCCGGCGAGCACATTGGCCCATCGATTCGACTGAAGCGCAATGTCCGCGAAGGTGTAGCTGGTGGCCTCTCCCTCGTCAGCGTCGATGAGTGCGATCTTGCTGGTATCCCCCGCCCACTTGTCGCAGACATCGACGCCGATATTATAGATGTTGGGGACTTGCCAGGAAAACGTATCGTACAGCTCCTGGAACGGCCGGCGGGCAAAGCGGACGAGCTGTATCCTTTCCATCGGCTTTGCGAGGAGTCTTTTCCAGCGCCGGGGGGGCTCCTTCTGTAGGTGCCACGACTGTATTGCTTGGCGGGCGATGGAGGGTGACGTCGTTTCGCGCTTCTCGCTGCCACTCGTTGACGCTCGGGGCTAGAGCGCATACCGATCTCCTAAGCCTCTGGTCGAGCGTTCGATTCCCTCCGGGCCCGCCAGCCCGCAGCTATCAAGGACTTTCGCAATGTAGAGAGGGTGTTCCTAACCGTCGTGGTGATCATCGCAGAGGAGGGACGAGGATGAAGCGCCCGAGCATTTTGGTGCCTTTCACGGCGATGCTGCTCGCCGCGGCGATTTCACTACCTGCCAATGGGGCAAGCAAGTACAAGCCGTGCTCGCTATTGACCCCCGCTGAGGTCGAGGTGGTGCTGGGATCCAAGGTGATCAAGACTGACGAGGGCGACGGGCTCTATAAGGGACAGACCATGTCCTCCTGCAATTGGACTACGGGCGCCAAGGTCAGCGCCATACTGACCGTCACAAGTGGGTCGGGATCTCCGGAGGCCGTGTGGTCGGCCGAATCCAGGAAGCTGTTCGATTACTACAGAGCCAAAGGTTGGACGATCGACTATGCGAACACTCGCGGCGCCGTGTGCGCCCGCGGCGTGCCTCCGGCGGGTGATGCGAGCTCGCCTGCGTTCGCGGCGTGCCTCGCGGAGAGCAAAGGACTTAGCCTCTCGCTCAACGTCGTTAGCCCAACTGTAACGGCCTTGCAGGTCAAGGGACTCTTCGACAAAGCCGTGGCGCGGCTGCACTGAGCCTTATGTTCAGGTGATCGACGAAGAGGCAGCGGGCACGTCCTCAGTGAAGGTATGGACGGCTAAACATGGGCGTGACCCTGGGAATCCTCATTGCCTTCTATCTGATATTCACACAGTCGGTGTGGGTCTTCGCACGGATCTTCGGATATCTCATCCCTGTACCCAACGAGATGGAAGTAAGCTACGCTTCCGCTGCCCTCATCGCGGGCGTGGCGGCGGGTTGGATGGCCCATCGGTACAACCTATCGGCGTGGCGCGTAGGCTTGCTCGCAGGGATTGCCCCAGTCGCAGTAATCTTGATCGGGACGACACTCATCGGGGAATTCGCCGCGATCCTCCAGCGGACGACCCCACTTCGATACGCTCTCTTCGCCGGGGAAGTCGCGCTCGCCATATTGTCGTGTAAGTTGGGCGCCCTGGCCAGAGCGAAGGTCCGGGGGCGGCCCCGTCCGAGGACTGCGCACTAAGAGGCGATCCCGGCCGTTCCGCGAATCCGGTTTTCACCTCCATGCTCTGGGCAGTGACGTGCTACTTCAACCCCGCGCGATACCGGCGCAAGCTCGACAACTTTCGGGTGTTTCGAGGCCATCTCACGGCTCCACTCGTCTGTGTCGAGCTGTCCTTCGGCGATGACTTTGCCCTTGGCCCCGGAGATGCCGAGACGGTGATCCAGCTCCGCGGTGGATCTGTCCTCTGGCAGAAGGAGCGGCTGCTGAATATCGCACTGGCGGCCCTGCCTGCCTCCTGCGAAGCCGTGGCCTGGGTGGACTGCGATGTCATCTTCGAGCGATCGGACTGGCCTGATCTTGCCCGGCGCGCCCTCCGCGACCGGCCCCTCGTCCAGCTCTTCGAAACGCGCTGCAACCTCGCCCGCACTGCGGGCATTGATCCCGTCGATCTGCGGAAGGTGGAGTCTCAGGCTCTCTCCCTCGGCTACAAGCTCGCCAGCGGCACGGCCACGCCGGATGACGTGCGCAGGTCGGACGCCCCGCTGACGCTCGCGTCGACGGCCGGCGTCGCCTGGGCGGCGCGCCGCGACCTCCTCGCCCGGCACGGGCTCTACGACGCCTGCATCCTCGGCACCGCGGACCGTGTCATCGCCTCGGCGGCGATCGGCAGGTTCGACTACGGCAGGGACGTCATCCTGATGAATGACCGACAGTTCACGCACTACCGGGCGTGGGGGGAACCATTCTCCGGCGCGGTGCAGGGCAAGGTCGGATACATCGAAGGGCGCGCCTACCATCTCTGGCACGGCGCGCTGGAGGATCGCCGCTACCACGAACGGCACGAAGGACTGCGCCGACACGGATTCGATCCCGCCACCGACATCGCTCCCGACGTGAGCGGCTGCTGGCGGTGGAGCTCGGACAAACCCGACATGCACGCCTATGTCAGGGCCTACTTCGAGTCGCGCGACGAGGACGGCGCCGGCCTCACCACAGATGTCCCGCATCCGCGCACCCAGAATCTGCCTACCGGCGGATAGCCGATCACCAGTTCGGGTGGCTAGACTCTAGGTACCCTGAGGAGGCTTCATGCCAAGTGACGCGATCCTGAACCGCCGGCTGATCCGGCGCATCATCACGCGCGCGTATCCGATGGGCCAGTTTGAGCAGTCACGAGAGACCGCGGCCGACGAAGCGGACCTCGGCCTCGGATTCATCTACTATGCGCTCTCCCGCATTCTGAAACCCGCGCAAGTGGTGGTCGTCGGTTCGTATCGAGGATTCTCCGTCGTCTGCACGGCGCTGGGTCTGGTCCACAACCGTAAGGGGCAGCTTCACTTCGTCGACGCCGCCGTGGTGGATGACTTCTGGACCGATCCGGCGCGCGTACGCAGCCATTTCCGCGCCCTTGGAGTCGATTCACGCATCACGCTTCAGCAGATGACGACAGCGCGGTGGCTCGCCCGGGACCGGAGAGCGCGATCCGGCCGCCCGTTCATCGACCTCCTTCTGCTCGACGGCGATCACAGCTTCCGGGGCACAGCGCATGACTACCGGCGGCTCGGGCGCCTGGTGCGGCCCGGCGGCTACATCCTCCTGCACGACTCGTTTGCGGGCGGAGTCGGGAAGACGGACTGGGCCGTGGCTGACTTCTTGAGCACACTGGACATCGACCTCTTCGAGGCCCTCACCTTCGAAGTTGCCCAAGGACTCACGATCATCAAGCGGCTCCCCAGCGAATTCGTCCCACGGTCCCGGACCGCCACCAGGCGGCGGTTGCAGGCTCACCTGGCGGACGTGACGCACGCACGGAACGGCCGCCGCAAGGCGGGCCAGGAAGCTGCTCAGCGCGAACTGCGCCGGCTTCTCACCCAGTCCGCGGATCTCGACCGCATCCTCGAGATACGCAGCCGGTTCCTCCTCAAGAGCAACCGCGACCTGCGCCGCCGGAACCGCCTGCTCAAGGTCGAAAACGCGCGCCTGCGGAATCTGACCGAGCGTCCACACCGGAGCGCGCGCCGATCCTGATGTACCCGGGCAGGCCGGCAAGAACGTGAGCCTTCCGACGGAACCACGCCGGCCCCCGTCATCGCCCGCTGTTCGGGATCCACTGATCGGCAAGGTGATCGCGCGCAGCCTCGCGAGCATGGCGTCGATCGACCGCCTTCGCCCGGAAGATGTGGTCAGCCGCGTGGCGCCCAATCCGGGCGCCGATCTCGTCAGCGTGATCATCCCTATGTGGAACGCGCGCGGGTGGATCGATCTCTGCGTGAAAGGCGTCCTGGCCCAGACACACACCAATCTCGAGGTATTCTGTATCGACGACTGCAGCGACGATGACTCGTACAGGCGGGTGATCGAGCGGTTCGGTGCCGACCGGCGGCTCTGCACCATCCGGTTGCGGCGCACGGTCGGATCGTATCAGATCAAGAATTGGGCGATCGCGACGATGGTGCGCGGTCGCTTCGTGGCCATGCAGGACGCGGACGACTTCTCGCATCCGGCGCGGCTCGCGGTCCAGGTGCGGTGGATGCAGGAGCACGGCTTTCGGGTCTGTGGAACATGGGTGCATCAGTTCTCTGCGGACGGGACCCGGCCGGTCTACGGCACGCAGCCGGCCCTGCGGCGGGGAGCGCAGCTGCACAACCTCGTTCCCTACCCGCCGGTGCGGAACGTCGGGCCGCGGGACGATTACCCCGGTCTCTTCGGTGAGCGCCGGTTCGCCTTAGCAAAGCACGGCAGCCAAATCTTCGAGTGCGCCGTCCTCCGGGAATTCGGCGGCTTCGACGGCCGGACGGCAATCGTCGCCGACACCGACCTCAACTGGCGGATGCTGCGCTTCATAGATATGGGCAACGTTCCACGTGTACTCTACTCGAGACGGCTCCACGCCACGTCCCTGACCCAGCACCCCGACACCGGTTACGACTCGATGGCGCGCCGGACACAGCGGGCCCGCTACGATGAGCTCCACGAGGAAATCGGCCGCAGCATGGCCTCCGGGGATGTCGGGCGCGGCAGAACGCTCTGCACTCAAGACCTATACCACGGAGACGTAGAGGTCGAGGATGTTCGGGCCGGCTGGATTCCGTGAGCCGGCCTCCTGTGGCTTCGCGCGACCCGACCCTCTTTGCTTACGGCACGGTGCTTCCGCTGCCGTTCCCCTGCGGAGGAGTCTTGCCCGCTGACTCTTTGATCTCCGGAGCCGGTCCCCGCAGCACGGCCACAGCACGCCGGCCCGCCTCCATCGCTTCCTGCGGCGCCATCTTCAGGTTCTCCTTGACCACCGCAAGCGGCTTCGCGGCGGCGCCCTCCGGCTTCGGCATCAGGAGCGCAAGGAGCGCATAGAGCAGAACGCCCAGGCCATTAGCGAAGACGAGCAGGATGAAGATCACCCGGACGATCACGGGGTCGATCTTGAAGTACTCGGCGATCCCTCCGGCCACGCCGAGCAGGATCCGGTTCCTTCCCTTCTGAAGCTTGCCCGCCATCGTCGCACCTCCCGTTGGGCCACCTCCATTGTACGCCATCGCCTGCTTCACCGATTCGTAGTAGTTCACGCGGCCGTCTCCGAGCCCAATGTCAGGATGATCACGATGAAGGCTGGCGATGCGACGCCGATGCGTCTCATCTCTCCATCCTCCCATTTCAGGATCGGCGCACGTGCTGTGAAGGTGTTGCCGCGCCGCCGGACCAACGAGTCGTGTGGAGGTGAGAGATGAGCGGACGCGTGGTCATCGTCACCGGAGCATCGAGCGGAATCGGAGAGGCGACGGCACGCGCCTTCGCCCGGGCCGGCGATCACGTCATCCTGGCGGCGCGGAGGGCGGAACGTCTGCGGGAGCTTGCCGCGGAGCTGTCGGGGAGCCTGGCCATACCCGCCGATCTCACGAAGGGCGAGGATATCACCCGGGTCGCCGCGGCCACACTAGAGGCATTCGGCCAGATCGACGTCTTGGTCAACGACGCGGGAACGGCCCGCTACGACTGGCTGGAGCGCTTGAGTGACGATGGGATCCGCTATGAGATCCTCCTGAACCTGATCGCACCGGTTCTCCTCACGAAGGCGGTGCTCCCCGCCATGCAGGCGCGGAGGAACGGCGTCATCATCAACGTGAGCTCCATGGCGGGACGGATCGGCGTGCCGACGATGTCGATCTACAACGCCGCCAAGTTCGGGCTCGAAGGCTTCAGCGAAGCGCTGCGCCGCGAGGTCGCTCCGCAGGGCATCCGCGTCTGCCTCGTCTCACCCTCCGGCGTCAGGGGAACAGAGTTTGGCCGCAAAGGCGAACGCGCCCATCTCGCGGTGCGGACTCCGAACTGGCTGCGCGTGCATGCGGATCATGTCGCCGCGGCGATCGTCGCCCTGGCTGACCATCCCCGTCCCCGCCGGGTCATGCCGCGGATCTTCAGCGCCACCGGGTGGGTGAACGCGCTCCTGCCTTCGGTTGTGGACGCCGTGCTCACCCGGCGGGCACGATCGGCGCGTAGGCGCTTGGCGCGCTAACCGGTCACGACCGCCGCGGCGACATCATGCCATGCCGCCACCACGGCATCGGCGATCGCCTCGACCTCGGCCTCGGTGTGCGCCGCCGTTACCGTCACCCTGAGGCGGCTCGTGCCGGGCGGCACGGCCGGTGAGATCACCGGCGGGACGAAGAACCCGCGGTCGAAGAGCGCGCGCGACATCCGCATCGCCGCCTCGTCCGAACCGGTGACGACCGGGATGATCGGAGTGGGATCGTCGCGGATGGCTAGCCCTCCCTGCCGGAGCATCGCCCGGAGCCGCCGCGCGTGCGACTGGACCCGCGCGACCCGTTCCGGCTCGGCCTCCATGACGTCGAACGCCGCCATCGCCGCCGCCGCGCTGGCGGGCGGGAGCGCGGCAGAGAAGATGAACGCCCGCGAGGCGTGCTTCAGGAACGTGATGAGGTCATCTGCTCCGGCCACGTATCCGCCGGCGGAGGGGATACTCTTGCTGAGCGAGCTCATCTTCAGTTGGATGGTCCCGGACAGCCCGAAGCGCTCCTCGATGCCCCGTCCCGACGCACCGAGCACGCCCAGCGAGTGGGACTCGTCCACCATGAGCCGCACCCCGTGACGGCGGCATGCCGCGACGACTGGGGGGAGGTCGATGACGTCGCCATCCATGCTGAAGACGGCGTCCACCACCACCAGGCTGCCGGCGCCGTCGGGCACCTGAGCAATCGCGCGGTCGAGGGCGTCGGGGTCGTTGTGCGGAACGCGAACGAACTTCGCCCGCGAGAGCAGACACCCGTCGACGATGCTCGCGTGGTTGAGCTTGTCGCAGATGACCACGTCTCCCTTGGCCACAAGGGAGGAGATGACGGCGACGTTGGTCAGATACCCGCTCGAGTAGACGACGGCCGCGTCTGCCCCCACGAATGCGGCGATGCGGCGCTCCAGGCGGTCGTGCAGGTCGGTGTTCCCCGCCAGCAGCCGTACCCCGTGGGTGCCGGTACCGTAGTGCTCGAGCGCGTCCTGCGCCGCCGCCTGGATGGCAGGATGACCGAGCAGACCCAGATAGGAGTAGGACGACGCCAGGAGCACCCGCCGGCCCTCGATGGTTACGTGCGATCCGTCAACGGCGGCGACCGGCTGTAGGTAGTTGTACTGTGCGTGCTCGCGTACGTACGCCACGCGCTGATCGATCTCGCGGATGCGCCGTCCGACGGGATCGGCAGGGTCCGTCGCGTGGGGAGGTCGGGGATGATGATCTGATGGACTGGGCATGGATGTGTTCCCCTTGAACCTCCGGGGTCCCCGAATATCGCAGGCTGATGTCCGGGGTAGGCTGACCAGGAAGATTCGGTTCAGATGTGCCGTTTCCATGCACGAGGAGAGGAAGTCGCTCGGGCTCTCACCGAAGTCGTCGTTTGAGCCCCGGCAACGTCACCTGAGGGTATAGAGGAGGAGTCCGCATGCCAAATCCGGTCGGACATTTCGAGATTTACGGCGACAACCCGGAGAAGCTCGCCGGATTTTACGAGAATCTCTTCGGCTGGCAGATCAAGGCGGTTCCGCAGATGGAATACTGGGCGATCAACACGGTCCAAACCGACGCGAGGGGAACACCCACTGAGCCGGGCGGGATCAACGGTGGATTGATGAAACGCCCCATGCCGGACGCCCGCGCCTGGCTCAACTACGTGACCGTGAAATCGCTCGATGAGTCCTTGAAACAGCTCGCCGGTCTCGGGGGCCAGGTCCTCCGGCCGAAATCGGCCGTCCCGAAGATGGGCTGGTTCGCCCTCGTCGCCGACCCGGAGATGAATGTCTTCGGCATCTGGCAGAACGACCCCAACGCAGAGTAGCATCGCACGCGGCCTCTGAGGCCACCCCCCTCAAAGGCCGTCATCACTCAGCATCGTTTCCTATGGCCACGATGAACCCTGATGTTGCCATCCTGATCGGCGCACGCGCCGTGCGCATGCTGGCCTATGGATTCCTGTCCGTAATCCTCGCTGTGTACCTCACAGGTATCGGGTTCTCGGACGCGCAGATCGGCATCACCTTCACCGTCGCCCTGGCCGGCGGCACGCTCGTCACCGCCGCGGTATCGCTGCTTGCCGATCGCTGGGGACGGCGCCGCGCCCTCATCGCCTTCGCGTCCATCATGGCGGTCTCGGGCGTCGCGCTCGCCACGCTTCGAAACTTCTGGCTCGTGCTGGCCGTGGCCGCGCTCGGCACCGTGAGCCCCAGCGGGTACGAAGTCGGTCCGTTCCAGTCCCTGGAGCAAGCCGCCTTGTCGAATGCGGCTGGCCTCGTCCGCGTCAGATTCTTCTCCTGGTACAATCTGGCCGGTTCGCTGGCCGTTGCCATCGGCGGCCTGATCGTCGGCGTCTCCCCGCGGCTTCTCGTCCTGTTCAACTCGGCACGCCCGCCCGAGCACGTCCTCGTGTGGGCCTTTGCCGCGGTCGCCTGCGTGCTCGCGCTGCTGTACGTCCGGCTCTCACCGAACATCGAGGCTCAGCTCTCTACGAGACCCGGCCGGCCAGCGGGAGGTCTCCGCGATTCGCGTGGAGCAGTGCTTCGGCTGTCCGCGCTCTTCGGCATCGATGCCCTGGCCGGAGGCCTCGTCCTCCAGAGCCTCGTCGCGTTCTGGTTCACGCAGCGGTTCGGCGTGACAGTCGAGCAGCTCGGGTACGTGTTCTTCGGGACGAATCTGCTGTCCGCGATCTCGTTTCTCGTCGCGGCGCCGCTGGCCGAACGGATCGGTCTGCTGAACACCATGGTCTTCACCCATCTCCCCTCGAATCTGCTTCTGATCTCCGTGGCCTTCATGCCGACGTGGCCGCTGGCCGTCGCGGCCTTGCTGCTCCGGCACGCGTTGTCGCAGATGGACGTGCCTACTCGACAGGCGTACACGATGGTCCTGGTGACGCCCGGGGAGCGCGCCGCGGCCGCCGGGATGACGAATGCGGTCCGGACGGGCGCAGCCGCATTCTCGCCCACCATCTCAGGGCTGGCCTTCCAGACCGCGCAGCTTGGGTTGCCCTTCATCCTCTCGGGCGTGCTGAAAAGCGCGTACGATGTCCTGCTCTGGCTGATGTTCCGCGGCGTCCCGCTGCGGGAGGGCGCGGCCCGCGTGGCGGCGGAGCAACCGTGAGTCAGGAGCGACTCCTTCATCCCCGATGGGATGACCGGCTCCGCCGCGACCGCCGAGTCGTGATCCACATGGGAGGCGCATGAGAACCGCTGTGGGCGAAAGTGGACGGGACTGGTATGATATGGAGCACCTCCGAGCTTTTAGTCGAGGCGAGTTGAACTAGAATCGGCTGCCCTCTCCAAGGCGAAAACGACGACAAAGGGCGAATCACTGCACGCCATGACCGAACAGAAGACACCCAAGTCCCCGCCCTGGCTCAGACGTCTCGGCAGCCGGATCCGTCAAGTCCGCCGCATCCGCGGGCTCACGCAGACGGATGTCGCCAAACCGAACCTGACGAAGAGTTTCATCAGCCTGCTGGAGTCCGGCCGGACGTATCCCTCTGTCGCCACCCTCGTCGCGCTGGCGAACCGCCTGCAGACGTCGCTGGCGCTGCTCCTCTGGGAAACCTCGGAACTCCCTCGGGAGACAGCCCTCACGCTGTTCGCCCTGGCCCGGGCCATGGGAGAATCGTCGCCCGCGGAGACAGAACGTCTGCTCGAGGCGGCCGAGGTGCTCACTGAGAACGCGGATGATCTCCAGGCCGACCTGATCCTCACCCGGGCGGACATCGCCCTCAGCCAGGCCAAGCCCAAAGAGGCCGAGCGCCTCTATGACGAGGCGCTGGCCTGGGCGAGAAAACGCAAGCTCCGCGCGTATGAGGCCCGGGCGCTGGCGAGACAAGCTGGGCTCGTCGTGCAGCGTGGCGACGACGCCGCGGCGCGTCCGCGACTGGAGGAAGCGCTCCAGTTGTTCCGGACTACCCGCACCCTGCGCTCCGTGGAGGGGTGTGAGGCCATGCTTGCCTTCGCTCACATCTTGGGCCTACAGGGCCGGACCGCCCGGATGGTGCGGATCCTCGAGGAGGTGGCGCAGGTTGCTCGCCGCCAGGACCTGCCCCTCATCCTGGGCAGGGCTGAGTTCGAGCTGGCCCGCGTGCACCTGGCCGCGGGGCAGTCGTCCCGGGCCAAAGAAGCGCTGCAGGCCGCGCGGGGAGCCCTGGAGTCTGCCGGTGAGACTCCCGAGACGGCGCAGTGGCTCCGGAGTTTGGGGGCGCTGTTTGTCGAGACCGGTGTTGCCGGCGAAGCCCACGCAGTCCTGCAGGCGGCGCTGCGGATGCAGGACCGTCTCGGGGATGTCCGTCACCGTGCGGGAACGCTCAACGACATGGCGCGGGTGCTCCTCCAGCAGGGAAAGCTCACCGAGGCGCAGAGTCAAGCCAAAGAGGCGCTGGATCTCGCCGAAGGACAGCACCAGTCGATCCAGAAGGCCCAGGTGCTCGTCACCACGGCCATGATCGCCAGATCGCAACGGCGGTGGCGGCAGGCGATCGATCAGCTGAAAGAAGCGGTGGAGCTGTTCAGGAAGGGGAAGCAGACAGCCGACGTCGCGGCGACCGCGCGGGAGCTCGGGATGCTGTTGAAGGAACGCGGTGAGCACGCCGACGCAGCGGACTATCTGGCGATGGCTATCGCTACCGAACGCCCCTCGCGAAAGTAGCGCCGGGACCACGAACTGACTACCGGGAACCCGCGCATCATCCTCGCCTCAGCGTCTCCACGCCGGGCAGAACTCCTCCGCCAAATCGGCGTCAGCTTCGAAGTGCACCCTGCACCGGACGAGGGGCATCCCGAGTCCGCGCCGCTCCGCGTTCCGTCAGAGGGGCCCCTGCTGCGGGGAGCTGCGACGCTCGCCCGAGATCTTGCCGAATCGAAAGCCTCGGCGGTCGCCGCTTCGTTCCCCGACGCGATCGTCATCGGCGCCGACACGATCGTCGTCGGACATGACGTCATCCTGGGCAAGCCCACAGATGCGGAGGACGCGGGGCGGATCCTGCGCCTGCTGTCCGGTCGCCGGCACCACGTGGTGAGCGCGGTCGCCGTTCAGCACAGAGCACGCGGCGTCCGGCTCGCCGACAGCGTCGTGACCGCGGTGTGGTTCCGGCCCCTGCGCGATGAAGAGATCGCGGCGTACATCGCCACGGGAGAACCGCTGGACAAAGCCGGGGCGTACGGGATCCAGGGACGGGCCGCGCTGTTCGTGGACCGGATCGAGGGGGACTACTTCAACGTGGTGGGCCTGCCGCTGCTCCGCCTCGCCGCGCTCCTGGAGCAGGCGGGTGTCCCCGTGCTGTGAACCTGCAACCTCCCCGGCCATCCGGTATAATCGCCAAGGAGGAGGGGTGCCCCGAACTGGCTAAGGGACCGGTCTCGAAAACCGGCGGGGCGCAAGCCCCTTGTGGGTTCGAGTCCCACCCCCTCCGCCACGTGCTCCCGGCCTTCCATCAGCTGGCGTCCTGCCCGCAAGGCTACTCCCTCGAGGGGGACATCCGATGACCACGCAGCTACGACGGTACACGATCAACCGCGGGAAGATGGACGAATTCCTCGAGGCCTGGCGGAGAGGCGTTCTCCCCCTCCGTACCGAGGCCGGCTTCCACGTCGAGGGCGCGTGGGTCGTGCGCGAGCGCAATGAGTTCGTGTGGGTGATGAGCTACGACGGGGACGACTGGGAGGCCAGAGACAAAGCCTACTACGCCTCGCCCGGACGCGCCAGGCTGGATCCCGATCCGGCCCAGTTCATCGCGCGCTCCGAGACGTGGTTCGTCGCACCGGTCTTCTAGACGAGCCCGATGCGCTTCGCCACCCCGACGACGGTGAGCAGGTTCCTGCCCGAGTGAAACTCGGGATCCTGGAATTTGCAGGCCGGTACGATGTCGACCGGCTTCCCCGTGCTCCCACTGATGTTCTGGAACGGCCCATAGTTCGTGAGCGGGTTCATGTACCGTGAGAAGTACGCGTTGTGCGCGTCCTTGAACATCTCGAGGTTCTCCGCATCTCCGGTCCGCTCGTAGCACAGCATCAGCGCAAGCAGCGTCTCGGGAAGGATCCACCACGGCATGGTCTCGTTGACCGGCCGCCCGGACTTGGCGTCGATGGTCTTGTAGATGCCGGGAAACCGCTCGTTCCAACCGTGCCGGACGTTCCACTTGAGCAGGGGCGGGATCACCTCGTCGATGCGCCGTACGACGCCTGCAAATTCCGTGTGGCCGGCGGCCAGACGGGCAAACTCCAGCGCAAAACAGCAGAACTCAATCGAATGGCCTGGATCGACGACGCGGCGGCCCGCCTCATCTTCAAACACCCGGCCGTCGGGCGTGAGGTATTCGACGTAGTAGCCTCCCTCCGGCAGATAATACCGATCGAGCAGATGCATGACCAGGGCGGCGCCGTGGCCCAGGTACGCCGCGTCGATCTGCTTCGTGCACTCGTTCGCCAGATCGAGCGCCACGGACCACGGGTTCTCCAGGATCCGGTCGGGCGGCGTGGGATCGGGCTCGGTCACGAAACGGTTCTCCCCAATGGCCGCGTAGGTCTCCTGGAAGATCCGCTGTCCCGTCTCCTTGCGGCCGGTATCTCCCCGCCGCGCGCCGTATTCCAGGAACCCGGCCGCCGCATAGAGATCGCTGTAACTCTTGAACCCGGGCGGGCAACTCACGCCGACCTCCCGCTCGGTGCCGTCGAGTTTCGCCTGAAACGGGAAATGCCCGCCGTTCATGCGCTGGTGCATCTCGAGCGCCTCGATGGCATGGCGCGCGAATGCGTTGAGTCCATCCTGATGCTCCGGAAACTGGCCGGCGAAGCGGGCAAAGACACATGCTCCGCGGCCGTTGATCCACGAGTAGGGAAAGAGATCGCCGGCTCCAAACTCCTCGCCGGTGATCGAGTTGTAGCCGGTCTGGACCCCGGGGAAATCCGGGTACCGGCGGAACCGATCCAGAAGAAACACCACCCGCATCTCCAGATACTCCAGGTACTGCTGTGCCGTCAGGCGGCCGAACGCCGCCTTCGCCATTAACTGAACGGGTAACGTTCTCATCTATCCCCTCCTCCGACGGGCAGCCGCGAGCGCGTAGGAATCGGCATCGAGGAAGAGGACGCCGCCTTCCTTCTGCCGGAGGATGCTCGCCGGGAATTCCTCCGTGGGTTCCGGCAGATCGAACAGCCGCTCAATGACGGGAGCCTTCTCCCGGAACGGGACCACGACGGACACAGACGGGCAACGCATCAACTCGCGGACCGTGATCGTGATGCCTTTGGAGGGGATGACGCCGAGGCGCCGGAAATTCGGGTCGTCCAGCAACTGGCGCTTCGATTCGTCGACGACGTCGATCACCCGGACCTTCTTCGGGTCATCGAAGTCCGTCTGACCGGGTTCGTTGAAAGCGATGTGACCGGACCGCCCGATCCCCAGGCAGGCGATATCGGGTGGATGCGCCGCGATGAGGTCCTCATAGCGCTGCCGCTCAATCTCTGGGTCGGGAGCATCGAAACGGATCACGTTGACCGTCCTCGGTCGCACGCGGGCAAACAGATCACGGCGCGGCTGTTCTGACACCGCGTACTGCGGATCCATCCGCGGGCTCCAGAAGTCATCCACGGCAAAGCAGTTGACCCGATCCCAGGCCACGTCCGGTTGGGCGACCAGCGTGTGGTGGAAGGCCTGCTGGGAGAGGGCGCCCGAGACGACGACATTGGCCTCGGATCTGCTGGCAAGCAACTTGCGGATCTGGCCCGCGACGTGGCCGGCCGCGTCCGCGGCCATCGCCTCCGTCGTGGCGTGCACGCGGACCTCAAGCTTGTCCAGCATGAAGTAATCCATCGTCACTCCCTCCG
>DATDEG010000177.1:0-4714 GCA_036523465.1 bacterium | reverse complement strand
ATGAACTTCAGCATAGCGTCTCGACGATGCGCAAACTACCTCTGGAACATGAGTGGGACCGGGTTGTAGCCGGGGATCACGCCTAGGCTGTAGATGTAGTTGCCGTAACGGTTGTAGACCGCCCCGACGGCGGTGGGCTTGGCGATCATGATAACGGGCAGGTTCTGCGCGAACAGCATCTGCCAGCGGTCGTACACCGCCTTGCGCTGGGGTCGCGACGTCGTCGTCCCCCCGGTCTCCCACAGATCGTAGATCTGCCGCTCCCACGGCTGCATAGCCGCAAGGTTCGGCTCTCCGCCCGGGGTGGCCGGCTGCGTGGCGCGGTGCCAGTAGTACAACGCGCCGCCGGGCTGCCAGATCGGCTTGCGCAGCTCAGGATCGGGCTGGTCCCCGAAGGCCAGTAGGAGGGCCTCATAATTGCCGGAGAGTCCGGTGGAGAGGAGGGTCCGGGAGAGGATCCCCTGGAGGTTTGCCCTCACCCCGATCTGCTTCAGATCGTTCTGAATGATCGTGGCGATCGGCGGCCAGACGGCGGAGTCGGTGCCGTAGGTGAGCGTGAACTCGAGCGGCTGACCGCTCGACAGCCGGCGCACGCCGTCGGGGCCCATGCGCAACCCCATCTCGTCGAGCGCCCGCGCTGCCGCCTGCAGGTCGAAGGTCCCGAAGAGCTTCTTCGTGTCGAAGTACCAGCTCGAGATCGGCGCGATCCCATGGCCCGGCAGCTCGGCCAACCCGTTGTACACGTCGTCGATGATGCGCTGGCGGTTCAGGGCCATCTGCATCGCCTGCCGCCAGCGGAGGTCGCTGAAGAGCCTGGCCAGCTCCGGAGTCTTCGCGTCGAAGTTGAAAGCGAGATGCGGTGGGCTTCCAAATAGTGCCCGGGCGCTCACAACCTTGAACGGCGCGCCCGCCTGCTCACGCCGCTTTAGGTCCGGGAACTGCGCGCCGGAGATGTTGAGCTGCCCGACGTTCCCGGCCAGGAACTGCGCCACCTGCTGCTCCGGATCGCGGATGATGAGGAGCTCGAGCTGGTTGAGGTAGGGAAGAGCCGTTCCGCTTGCATCCTTCTTCCAGTATTTCGGATTGCGCATCAGGGTGACTTTCTGTCCGGGGACGTAGCTCTGCAGGCGGAACGGACCCGTCCCGATGACCTCGCGCGGATCCACCGTGGTCGGCCAGGCGTTGTTGATGTCCGCGGGCTTCGCGCCCCCTTCCACACTGAACGAGAGCAGCTTGTGCTTGGGCATGATGTATAGCCGCATGTACTGGAGCATCGCCGGGGCGGCCTTGGGAAGGGTGAGACGGACGGTAGACGCATCGACCTTCTCGAACTTCGCGCGCTGGCCGCCGATCATGAACGCTCCAGGGTCTCCGGCGCGCGCCTCGGGGTTCTGGACGATCTGGTCGTAGGTGAACACCACGTCGTCGGCCGTAAACGACCGGCCGTCCTGCCACGTCACGTCCTTGCGCAGGAAGAAGGTGTAGACCCGACCGTCCTTGCTGATCGTCCAGCGCTCGGCGAGAGCCGGCTCGAGCTCGTACGTCCGGTAGTTGTACTCCACGAGCCCGTCATAGAGGAGTTGCGAAACGGCCTGCAAGTTCGAATCGATGACGCCGTAGTAGAAGAAGCTCTGCGGACTGTCGCCGAGGACCATCGTCAGGCGGCCGCCGACCTTCCCGGGGACGACGCCAAGGCCGTCATAACCGCGGATCGTCTTGTCTGCGGCGGCGGCGGGGAGCACGAGACAGAAGAGAACGACAGCAAGGCACCACAGCCAGGCGCGCATTGGCATGCCAGCACCCTCCCTGAAACTCCCAGTGCTCAGAGATCTCACGTTCATATTGACGCGGGACGCACGCGCGGCGTCCCCTGAACCCTCTCCGCGGACAGCCCGCGGGCTCCCACTTCGCCCGGAACGGCGCTCCGACCTCTGGAAACAGGCAAACGCGGCGGAGATGCGAACAATGAAGCGATGATGCTCCGGTGGAGCGATCCGACCGAAACCGGCCTGGACTCCGATCGCCTGCGGGCCCTCGATGCGCTGATCGAGACGGGCATCGCGGAGGAGGCGTTTCCCGGCGCCGTCGCCCTCATCGCCCGGGGAGAGCGGGTGGGCTGGCAGGCGGCCCGGGGCCACGCGGCGGTGACCCCTCAGCGGCGCGTCGCCACCCCGGACACCCTCTATGACCTCGCCTCGGTGACGAAGGTGACGGCCGCGCTTCCGGTGGCTCTCTCCCTCTACCAGCAGGGACGGTTCGCGCTCGACGATCCGGTGCGCACGGTCGTGCCCGAGTTCACCGGCGGTGAGAGGCCCGCGGTGACGTTCCGCCATCTCCTGGCCCACACATCAGGTCTCCCCGCGTGGAAAGCGCTCTACCTCGAGGCGTCCTCGCGCGAGGCCATGCTCGCGGTGATCTGCCGCACACCGCTTGCGGCGGCGCCGGGAACGTCCGTCGAGTACTCGGATCTCGGCATCATGCTGCTCGGAGCCGCGCTGGAACGCCTGGGCGGACAGCGCATCGACGCTCTCGTGGATACGATCGTCGCGCGGCCGCTCGACCTTGCCAGCACCATGTATACTCCCCCGGCCTCGTTGTGGGACCGTTGTGCGGCGACGGAGGCCGGAAATCTGTACGAGCGTGACAAGGTCGGGGCCGACGGGGCAGGATTCGCCTGGCGGGAGCACGTGCTCTGCGGCGAGGTCCACGACGGGAACGCGTACTATGGCCTGCAGGGGATCGCCCCCCACGCGGGATTGTTCTCCACCGCCTGGGAAGTGGCGACGATCGCGCTCCAGTGGATTCGCGCGGCCACGTTCGTCACGGAGGACGTCGTGCGTGAAGCAACGAGTGACCAGCGCCGCGCGGCGGCGGGCTATCCGCGCGGACTCGGCTGGGTGCTGCACCACGAAGGCACATTCTTCGAAGCGCTCGGACCGCGCTCGTTCGGGCACACGGGATTCACCGGGACCTCGGTCGCCGTCGATCCCGACGCCGATCTCATCGTCGTCCTCCTGACGAACCGCGTGCACTTTGGAGGCGCCAACACGAAGATCCAGGACTTTCGCCTGCGCTTCCATGCGGCAGTGCGCGGGGCGGCCGGCCAATGAATTTCCGGGACGCGGTCGGGCAGCACTTCCTTGTCGACGTTCCCGGCCCCGAGATCACGCCGGGGGTGGAACGCCTCGTCCGGGAGGGCCGGATCGGCGGGGTGATCCTGTTTGCGAAGAACATCCGTTCCATCTCGCAGGTACGCGGGTTGACCGCGGACCTCCAGCGACTTTCGTTTGCGGCAGGCCTCCCGCCCTTGCTCATCTCCGTCGATCAGGAAGGCGGGATGGTCAACCGGTTCACGGAGGACGTGACCGTGTTCCCGGGACCGATGGGCGTCGCCGCCGCAGGCCGGACGGAGGACGCCGCGGTAGCAGGGCGGATGACGGCGCTCGAGCTACGGGCGCTGGGGATCAACGTGAACCACGCGCCGGTGCTGGACGTCAACACCGAGACGGCCAACCCCATCATCGGCGTGCGGGCGTTCAGTGACGACCCGGCGACGGTGGCGCGGCTCGGGAGAGCGTACGTTGCGGCGGCACAAGAGGCCGGGATCCTCGCCACGCCCAAACACTTCCCCGGCCACGGTGCCACTGTCGTGGATTCGCATCTCGATCTCCCCCGGGTGGACAAGGACTCCGCGCGTCTGCGGCGGGAAGACATCGAGCCGTTCGCCGCTGCTGTGGCATCCGGTGCGGATGGCCTCCTCACGGCGCACGTCGTCTATCCCGGGCTCGATCCCGATCTCCCGGCAACCCTTTCGCCCGCGATCGTCACGGGGCTGCTGAGAGGTGAGCTGGGATTCAACGGCGTCGCATTCACCGACTCGATGGACATGAAGGCGATCTCGGCGCGGTGGGGGCGTGGTCCGGCCGCCACCGCGGCGCTTGCCGCGGGCGTGGATGTCATCATGGCCTGCGGATCTGCCGCGGCTCAATGGGAGTCGATCGCGGCGGTCCAGGCGGCCGTAGAGAGCGGCGCGCTCGATACCGCGGCCCTCGAGCGCAGCGCGGCCAGGATCGCCGGCGTCAAGGCGCGATACGCCGGCGGCGCTGCCTCACCGGCTCCCTTCGAGAGAGCGATCCATCAGGCCGCGGCGCAGCAGATCGCGGACCGCGCCGTAACCCTCGTCCGGAATGACGCGGGAGCGATCCCGGTGCGCGCAGGCCGCACGGCCGTGCTCCACGTCGGCAGCGACGTTTGGGTCACCGCGCCGGCGCAGCTCGGCGAGGAGCTGGCCGCGCTTACCCCCGGCGTCGCGACGGCGGCAGCCGCCTCTGAGGTGGGCGGAAGCCCCTGGGACAGCGTCGTCGTCGTCAGCCTCTCGTGGCGATCGTACGAAGGAGCGGGGACCATCCTTGCGCTTCACCGGGAGTTCGGCGACAGGCTTATCGTCGTCGGCGCCGGCAATCCCTACGAGCTCTTGCGTTTCCCGCACGTCCGGACCTACCTGGCGGCCTACGGACCCGATCTGCCGAGCATGCGGGCGGCGGCAAAGGTGCTGGCGGGACAGCTCGAGCCGCGGGGGCGTCTCCCCGTGGCCCTGCCCCCGCTCTATCCGCGAGGCTACGCTGTTCGGTGACCCAAGGAGGTCATTCGACTCGGTCCGATGTTATGAAAGCGCCGCGCCTCCAGACCGCGAAGATCTTGCTTGATCGAGAGC
>DATDEG010000176.1:0-3873 GCA_036523465.1 bacterium | reverse complement strand
TTCCCGTCGGTGGCCAGGACAACTCGGCGGGCGCCGCCGGACGGCATCGTCGCCAGCGCGGTGCGGATGGCCTGGGCGATGTCGGTGGCCCCGGGCGCGGGGCGCGCCGTGAATGCCAGCGCCGGGGCGTCGGAGGGGGCTTCCTCGACCACGGCATCGGCCGCGAACGTCACCGCACCGATCCGGTCGACCGGGCGCCGCCGCGCCGCCGCCGCGTGGATGAAGTCCACCGCGTCGGCGCGGGCGGCCGGAGAGATGCTCTCGGAGGCATCGAGTGCAAAGATCACATTCTGTCCGGTTCCGGACCGGCTGATCTGCGGGGAGGCGAGGCTCAGCACGGCCATCACCAGGACCATCGTCCGCAGAACGAGCGGGCCAGTGCCCACCATCCGGCGCCGGGCGAAGGCCAGGGCGGCCGGGACCAGGAGGAACAGCAGCAACGCTTCTGGGTGGGAGAACCGAAGCGCGCTCACGATGGTCGCTCGGGCCGCAGGAGATACGCCCCGCGCCGGCGGCCGTGCCTGGCGGGAAGACCCCGCAGCCACAGCCACCATTCCACGGAGAGGACGACAACGGCAAAGAGCACCAGCGCCCTCCAGATGTCACTCATCCCTCGCGCGATACCGGAGGCCGGGGTGGCCGCGGCGGTCCGGGGCCGCACGGGGGCGATGGCGATCTCTTCGGCCGACGGATTCACGACGAAGGAGTACTCTCGTGTGCCGGTCCGCAAGACGTACACGCCCGCGCGATCGGCGGCGGGAATGACGAAGCGTCCCGCGCTGCTGGCCAGCCGCTGGCGGGATCCGTCCGGCCACTCCAACACGGCCTCAGTATCGCCCCGCGCGGGGAGGACGACCGGGACCCCGGCCTCGTACACGCGCTCGCCGCCGCCGAGCCAGGTCAAGGCGTTCTGCAGGAAGATAGGGAACGCCATGTGGAGCGGAAGATCGGACTGATCAAGGGAGAACGCGCTGACGATCGCGCGGATCCCGTCCCCTTCGTATGCCCACAACAGCGGGGTCTCCCCTTCGGCCAGGATCTCTCCGCCCCGCGGCGCCAGGCGCAGGGCGTCGCCGATCGTGACGTCATCGAGGGTCACGTACCGCATCACCGGATGGCGCACCGCCCAGCGGAGGACTGAGGATCCCCGGATCCGGCCGGGAGCAGTGAGCGGCAGATTGCGCGCGGTCGTGCCCAGCAAGAGGTAGTTTCCAGGGGGAAGCTCCACGGGCGGCGTGCGGTTGAGGATGACGACGTCTGCGGCGCGAAGCGCTTCCGGCGTGATCCGCTGCGCGGGGATGACACGGACGGGGATCGCCTCCAGCGCCTCGGTCAGCACGCGGTCCGGCGCCCCGGCGACCACGACCCGCGCCGGTCGCGTCCCCGCGATCACGTGGGCGACGTTATCCACGCTGAGGACGTCCTCGCGCTCGAGGGCGACCTCGACGGTCCCGGAGACAGAAACCGGCAGCGCGACCGAGGTCACGGCGCCTCCGCCCACGGCGACTACGCGCGCGGCAAGGCGGCGCGTTCCCTGCTTGAGAACGACCGGCACACGTTCCGGCGTGCTGGAAGCATTCTGGATCTGGACGATCACAACGCTGCCGGAAGGCGCCTGCTCCGCGGCCACAGCGGCGATACCGAGATTCGCTCCGGAGGTGCCGACGACGTGATACGTCACGCCGGGCACGCTCTGTCCGGCCCGATCCGTGAACACCTCGACACGCACACCCGCCGCGGCTCGCTGTCCCAGGGCGAGGGTGACCGCCTGATCGAGGTGCGATGGTCCGTCTGTAGGACGCAGCGCGGCCAAGACCCGGCGCGCTGAAGGGGCATCCCCAAACGGCGCGGCGATCCGCGGCGAAGCCGCCGCGGCGATGACCATCACCTCTCCCGGCGCGTCGTCCACGGCGGCATACGCTCCCGCCACCGCATCCGAGAACCGCGAGGGGCGGACATCGCGGGCCTGCATGCTCGCCGAGACATCCATGATGATCACGGTGCGCATCTCAGCGGTCCCGGGCAGGTGCACCCGCGGCCGAGCGAGGGCGACGATGAGGAGCGAAGCGGCCAGCAGCTGGAGCAGCAGGAGAAGACTCCGCTCGAAGCGTCTGACGGGGCGGCGGGCGGCGAGGTCCTTTCGAGCGCGCTGCCATAGCAGCAGGGAGCTGACCGGCGTATCCTGCCGCCGGGTCCGGAGCATATAGAGGAGGACGATAAGCGGCAGGACCAGCAGACCCCAGAGCGCGGCGGGGACGGCAAGGTTCACAGCATCGTCACCCCAGCAGCCCTCCCATCCGCAAATAGCGCAGGACCAGGTCTTCGAACGAGATGCTGGTCGCCGTGCGCAAGTAGTCGATCTGATGCTGGACGCAGAACCGCTCGACCCCCGCGAAGTAGGCATCCCGCGCGCGGGTGTAGGCCTCGAGCGCGTATCCGTCGACCGTCACCTCGGACGCGGCGCCGGTCTCCACATCGACGAGCCGGGCCTCCCCGCGCATAGCAGGGCTGACTTCGTCTTCACTGACGACGTGGATCAGGAATGGCTCGAACCGGTGGTACTGGGCCAGCTTGAGGCCTTCTTCATAGCCGTCGGGCATCCAAAGATCGCTGATCACGATGAGCAATCCGCGCCGCCGTGTCCGAAAGACGTACTCCCGCATCGCGGCGCGGAGATCGCTTGGCCCGCCGCCGGATATGCCGGCGAGGAAGTCGAACAACCGGATCGTCTGCCCGCGCCCGCGATGCGGGGCGAGAGTACCGCGGACCCGATCGGAGAAGGCCACCGCCCCGACACGGTCGAGCGCATGGAGCCCGACGTACCCGATCGCGGCGGCGAGACGGACGGCATAGTCGAGCTTGGAGGGCTCCCCCCAGTCCATGGAATGGCTCGTATCCACGAAGAGGTGAACGTTGATGTCCTCCTCCTCGCTGAACAGCTTGATGAAGAGGCGGTCGAGCCGCGAGTAGATGTTCCAATCGACGTAGCGGAAATCGTCGCCGACCTGATAGGGCCGGTAGTCGGCGAACTCCACGCCGCGCCCCATCGTCCGGCTGCGACGCTCTCCGCGGAGCATGCCGCGATAGATGCGGCGGCTGCGCAGTGTCAAGGCCTCCAACCGGCGGAGGAATGATGCCTCGAGCAGCGTCGAGGCGGTCAGACTCACGCCTGGGCCGCCTCGAGATCGGCGGTCTCGTCGAGCACATTCTGCAGCACGGTGTCCCCGTCCATCCCTTCCGCTTCGCCCTCGAAGTTGAGGATGAGCCGATGGCGCAGCGCGGGCAGCGCCAGCGCCTTGAGATCGGCGAGACTGACGTTGACGCGGCCGGCCATCAGCGCCCGGACCTTTCCGGCGAGGATGAGCGCCTGCACGCCCCGGGGGCTCGCCCCGTACCGGACGTAGCGCTTCGCCAGCGGAGCCGGGGCGGGTGCGGCCGGGTGCGTCGCCTGCACGAGCCGCACCGCGTACGCTTTGACGTGGGATGCCGTCTCGACTTCCCGCGCGAGCTGGATCATCTCACGGATCTGCTGCCCTCCCGCCACGACCGCCGCGGTGGGCTGGTCGGCCGCCGTCGTCCGGTCGATGATCTCCACGAGGTCCCGCGCGCTGGGGAACTCGACCTTCAACTTGAAGAGGAAGCGGTCGAGCTGCGCTTCGGGCAGGGGATACGTCCCTTCCATCTCGATGGGGTTCTGCGTGGCCAGGACGAAGAACGGCTCCTCGAGACGATAGGACGTGCCCGCCGCCGTTACGGCATGTTCCTGCATCGCCTCCAGGAGCGCCGACTGCGTCTTCGGGGTCGCCCGGTTGATCTCGTCCGCGAGCAGCACCTGCGTGAAGACCGGCCCGCGCTGAAACTCGAAGTAGCGCC
>DATDEG010000175.1:0-13815 GCA_036523465.1 bacterium | reverse complement strand
CGGCGCACCTGGACGTCGAGCGCGCCGAGCCGGGACTCGCGGTGCATGGCCAGCCGGAACGGACACAACGAGTGGCAGACCACGTGGCCGTCGCCGTTGCGGCCGGCGAGGATCTGTCCGCAGTCGCGGCCGAGGACCTCGCCGGCGCGGTAATCGAGGAGATCCTCGGCCGCGCGATTCCAGGCAACGATCCGGTGGGAGGAGTCAACCGCGAGCGCGGGATCCCCCGTGCCGTCCACTAGATCGGTGATGTCGCCCATCAGCATACGCCGCTGCATGTGCGCCAGCCGCTCCCTTATTTGCTCGCGGGATCCCCCGGAAGGGTGCCCGCCTGGATCTCCTTCAGGTTCGAGACCCCGTCCTTGTCAGAATCCAGGCTCTCGATGGCCTTGAACGAAGCGGCGGTCAAAGGCGTGGCCTGTTTTGCCAGGTCTTTTCCGTACGGATTCAGGTCCGTCTTCGTGAACGGGGCCTTGGCATGACAGACCAGGCAGCCGGCCGTCGCGAGCTTCGAACCGGCCTTCGGAGTGTAGAGTGTTTTGAAGATGTTCGCGACTGTCGGGAGCGCGTACGCCGCGGCCCCCAGCAGCATCACGCTCAGGATGACGGCACCTGCGACTCGAACTCTCACCTGCGCACCTCCCCAAGGAAATTGGTCCGACTCAGCTGCCGTACTGCGCCGGCTCACCCGGCGTCGCGCGCAGCCGTTCCACGTAGCGCATGCGCCGGCGGTGATATTCGGCTTCGGGAACCTCACCCGCTTCGAAACGGTCGTCGAGGGCGGCGACGGCCTGGATGAGCTCGTCGCGGCCCATCACGGCCCGCCGGGGCTCGACCACGCGCCGAGGACGGCGGAGGAAGGGATAGACGATGCCCGCAGCGACCAGCCCGATGAACGCGGCGATCGCCGCATAGCGCCCGGTCGGCCGGCGCACCGGGAGGCCGGTGAGCCCGACCTTGACGATCGCCCCGGCCTCGATGGGACCGCCGGAGTAGCGGGCATAGACGCCCTGATCGGTCTTCACATCATCCTGCCGGCCCAAGGGCGTGACGGACAACGCCGCGCCGGCGCGCCCGAAGACCTCGAGCCGGGCCGTCGGATAGTCGACGCGGCGGCCCAGTGCGACCGTCCGCCTTGTAACGGGTACGGCATACGAGTAGGCGACCTCGCGCATCCCAGGCTTGACGCCCACCGTGTCGACCAGCTCATCCGCGTTCACGGTCACGGCGCGTTCGTACAGGCCATCCATCAGTTGTACGTCTCGCGCGCCGTCCGGAAGTGAGAAGTGTAGAGACTGGCGGCGGTCTCCATTGGAGCCGCCGCCGACGTACGTACGGTCGCTGGTGTTGACGAAGACGAGGAGCTCAGCAACCTGCACCGCGCCTTCGCCGGGCTCGATGATGATGTGGTGAACGTTGACCTTGACGACCCCCGCGTCACTCGTCGGTTCCCATACCCGGAGGGTGACCGAGGCACGCTGCCCGGCCGTCTTGAGGGTCACCGGGGTGCTCGTGTACTCGCCGTCCTTGTAGTGGAGCCAGGCGACATAGGTCCGCTGGGGATCGACCGGCACGGTGAAGGTGAAGCGCCCCCGTGCATCAGAGGTGGTCTCCTTCCAATCCTGTTCCGCTCCGTTCACATACGCGGTGAGCCGGACGGGATGCCCGGCCAGGGGGCGCGGGCTCCCTGTGTGATTGGTTACCGTTCCGCTGATCGTGCCGGCCGCAGGAGCCGATGCGCCGGCGGTCGCCGCCACCGTGAGGATCAGCGCCGCAAGGGCGAGGACGAGTCCTCTCATGCGCGCCCCTCCGTAGTCCGGGGCCCCCGAAAATCGTCAGGCGATCCGTGGGGTGGTACGGGCGTCCCACAGGCCGGGCAGAACCGCGCCGCTCTTGGCATCACCGCTTCACAACCGGTGCAGAACCGGCGAAGTGCGCGCGCAGCGCGGATCTCGGCCTCCAGGTCGTCGAGGACGCGGTCCGTCGCGGCGCGCACCGGCGGTTCGGGCGCAGCCGTCTCGGCGTGAACCTGGGCACGAAGAGCTTCGTAATCGTCGTCGGCGAGCTTTCCGGTCGCGTGGTCGAACTCGAGGTCCGCCAGCACGCCGGCCGCGCGCCGGCCCCCCGCGGCCGAGGTCCTCACGATGGCCTCGGGCGCCCCCGTCTGGGACCGCCGCACCAGCGGGCCGAGGATCATCGCGCCGACCACGCCTACGAGGAGGAGCATCACCACGACCTCCATCACGCGGCCTCCGCGACGAGGCGCGACCGCGTCTGGGCCACGGTCACCGGCTGCGGCCAGAAGGCAACGAGGGTTCCCACCGTGAGCACGCCCGCGCCGATCCACATCCACATCATCAAGGGATTGATGATCACACGGATGTTGGCCCGGCCATCCTCGCCCATCCCGGAGAGGATGACGTAGAGGTCCTCACGAGGGGTGGTGCGGATGGCGACCTCGGTCATCGCCTGCTCGTCACGCTGCGTGTGCACGTTGCGCTGCGGTCGCATCACGGTGAGCTTCCGGCCGTTGACGAAGACCGTGAGCGTCGCCTCCGTGATCAGCCGCGCCCCCTGCATGTGTGTCCCGCCGCCGTCGTACCGCAGGGTGTACTGGTTCACGGTCACCGTCTCACCCCGGGCGAGAACGATGTCGCGCTCGGTATGCAGTGCGTTCCCGGCCATCCCGGCGAAGAGGAGGATGATGCCCAGGTGCACGACGTAGCCGCCGTACCGCCGTGGATTCCGGGCGGCGAGCCGCCCCAGCGCCGCGGCGTACGACTCGCCGTGACTGCGCCGCACCATGACTCCTCTGTGGACGTCCTGCACGATGGCCGTGACCACGAAGACGCAGAGGGTGTACGCTGCCAGCGCGGCGGGGTGGCGGAATCCGCCGGCGAGCAGCAGGAGCGCGCCGGCCACCCCCACGATCCCCGGCATGAAGAAGCTGCGGCGAAGGTTCTTCGGA
Source organism: bacterium (assembly GCA_036523465.1). Classification (GTDB taxonomy): domain Bacteria; phylum Sysuimicrobiota; class Sysuimicrobiia; order Sysuimicrobiales; family Kaftiobacteriaceae; genus Kaftiobacterium. Next base: position 10,847 of record DATDEG010000175.1, on the reverse strand, counting down.
GAGGCTTTTCGCCAGGCGAGCAGGGGACAGATCCCCATGAGCAGCAGCAGGGCCAGGCCAATGGGCACGTTCACCTGGTTGAAGAACGGGGGACCGACGCTGATCTTCATCCCCGAGACCGCCTCGCTGAGGATCGGGAAGACGGTGCCGACGAACACGGCGAACGCCGCGCCGACGAAGATGAGGTTGTTGAAGAGGAAGCCGGACTCGCGCGAGACGAGTGAATCGAGCTGTGCGCCGCTGTGCAGGTCCGGCAGGCGGCTGAAGAGCAGCCCGAGGCTCAGGGCGAGGGCGAGGAGGATGAAGACGAAGAACAGGGGCCCCAGCGAGCTCGTCGCAAAGGCGTGCACCGAGCTGAGCACGCCGCTGCGGGTGAGGAACGTCCCGAAGACGGCCAGCGCGAAGGTGAGGATGATGAGGACGACGTTCCAGACTTTGAGCAGATCCCGCTTCTCCTGGATCACGACGGAGTGGAGGAACGCCGTGGCCGTGAGCCATGGCATCAAGGCGGCGTTCTCCACGGGATCCCAGGCCCAGAACCCGCCCCAGCCGAGCTCGACGTAGGCCCACATCATCCCGAAGATCAGACCCCAGGAGAGGAAGAACCACGCTCCCAGCGTCCAGCGACGCGTCGCCCGGATCCACTCGTCGTCGAGCCGCCGGGTGGCCAGGGCGGCGATCGCAAAGGCAAACGGCACGGCCGTCCCGACGTAGCCGAGGTACTGCGTCGGCGGGTGGAAGAACATCCCCGGATTCTGCAGGAGCGGATTGAGCCCGGCCCCGTCGGCCCGCGCGATGGGGAGGCGGGCGAACGGGCTGCTCACGAAGGTGAGGAGCATCGTGAAGAATGTCGACGTCCCCATCAGCGTGGCCGCCGCGTAAGGGATGAGTTCACGCAGCCGTCCGAGACGCCACACCGCCAGCGCGCTGAGGCCGGCGAGCACGACGGCCCAGAAGAGCAGAGACCCGGCCTGTCCCGCCCAGAAGACGGAGATCGTGTACCAGAATCCGAGATCCCGGCTGCTGTAGGTGGCGACGTAGGCGTTCCCAAAATCCCGGCTGAGCAGGGCCTGCAGGAGCGCGAGAGATGCGACCCCGAGGAGCAGTGCGTTGGCGTACACTGCGCGCAGGCCGCTGCGGACGAACTCACCCCGTCTGAGGGCGATCCCGAGCAGCGGCATGATCGTCCCGTACGCGGAGACGACCAGGGCCATCATCACCGCCAGCGTACCGATCTCGCCGATCATGTGATCCTAGCTCCCATCGTCGGTCTCGAACTTGGAGGGGCACTTGGCAAACAGCCGCGCGGCGACGAAAGTCTGGCCGTCGAACCGGCCTTCCACGACCACCTGGGCCCCGTCTTTGAAGGCATCCGGGACGACCCCCTGGTAGCGCACCGGCAACTTCCGGGCCCCGTCGGTCACCAGGAAGGCGAGCGTTCCGGCGACCGGGTCGCGCGTGATCGTTCCATCCTGTACCGTGCCGCTCAGCCGGATGTCTGACTGCCCCACGGTGGCCACCCGGTCGAGGAGTTCGCCGACGGTGAGGTAGTAGGCCATGCTGCTTCGTGCCCCGCTGTAGGCGAGGTACGCGCCGGCCAGGACGAAGACGACGACGGCGATGGCGATCTTCCGATTGATCCGGCTCATCGCTTATGGCGCGCGGCGCAGTTGCCGCTCGATGCTCCGGCCGATCCGGTTCAGCCTGAGCACGTAGGCGAACAGGCCGATCCAAACCACGGCGAAGCCGATGAACATCGCGGTCAGTGGATTCATCGCGATCCCTCCCGAGCCAGAGTTGCTTCCCGGATCCGTTGCGTCTCACGGCGTGAAGCGAGCCCGTCGGCGGCGGCCAGCTGTCCGCGGCGGATCCCGAAGAGCGCGACATAGAGCAGCGTGAACGCGGCCACGTTGACCAGCAGCGCCTGCAGCATCGCGGGATGGAGGCCGCTCCCGAACCCCTCAGGACGTGCCACGACCGGCAGCGGGTGCATCGAGCGCCACCACACGACGGAGAGGTGGATGAGGGGGATGTCCAGGAACCCGACGATCCCGAGCACCGCGGCGAACCGCCCGCTCTGGCTGCCGGTCCCGCCGTAGGCGCGGACCATGAGCGAGACGGCGTAGATGAACCACAGCATGAACGTCGTGGTCAGGCGTGGATCCCAGGTCCACCACGTCCCCCAGGCCGCCCGGCCCCAGACCGATCCGCTGATGATGGCGAGCGTCGTGAAGACGACGCCGACCTCGGTACTGGCATGCGCGGCGACGTCGTAGCTGCGCCGGCGCGTCGCGAGGAACCCGACGCTGCAAACGAAGACGACGCCGAAGGCGAGGAAGCCCACCCACGCCGCCGGCACGTGGACGTAGAAGATGCGCTGGGCGTGGCCCATCGTCCGCTCCGTGGGCGCGTAGAGCACGGCCAGGTACGTGCCGAAGACGGCGAGCGCGCCGCCGATCCAGATCAGGCCGGCCCGCCAGTCGGGCACCCGCGGAATCTCGAGCGATTCGGTGTCCGCGTAGGTAGTCATGCTTTACTCCTCCAGGACGAACTCGAAGATGACGTAGCCGGCCACGACGAAGATGACGTCGAACGCGCCGAGGATCCGCAACCCCGGGAGAACCGAGCTCAACGATCCCCCGGCGAGGATCCCGAGCATGGCCCGCACGCCGCTGATCAGGACCGGCGCGGCCAGCGGAAACATGAGGACGGGCAGGAGCACCTCCCGGATGCGCGTGTTCACCGACATCGCCGAGAAGAGCGTGCCGACGGCGACGAGCCCGATGCTGCCCAGCACGAGGATGAGGGCGAGCGGGCCGGCTGAACTGCGCAGCGAGACGCCGGCGATCACGGCCAGCGCGGGGAGGAGCAGCGCTTCCACCACCAGCAGGTAGAGCAGGTTGGCGAGCAACTTCCCGACGTAGATGAGGCTCGGATCGAACGGGAACAGACGGAGCGCTTCGATCGCCCCGTGATCGTGCTCCAGCACGAACGAGCGGGACAGCCCGAGTGTGCTGGCAAAGGCGAGCGTCACCCACAGCATCCCCGGCAGCAGCCGGCCGGCATCCTCGGCCGAGGGGGAGAAGGCGAAGTTGAAGACGACGGCCACGAGCATCGAGAAGACGACCATCGCCGTGAGGATCTCGCGGCCCCGCCACTCCAGGGTGAGATCCTTCTCCACGAGGCGGCTGATGGTTCCCAGCGGCGTCACGCCGGCACCCCGACGCACTCGGCGTAGATCCGCTCCACCGCGCGCAGATCGCGCAATCCGTCGGCGGCTTCGTACACGATGAGCCCGTCGACGAGGATGGCCATCCGGTCGCAGAGTGCCAGACCCTGCTCGATGCTGTGCGTCGTCAGGACGATCGTCCGTGTGCCGCGCATCGCGTCCAGCAGCGCCGTGAGCACGCCGGCGGCCTGACGGTCCAATCCCGTGTACGGCTCGTCGAGGAGCAGCAGCGGCGGATCGTGCACGAGCGATCGGGCGATGCTGAGCCGCTGCGTCATGCCCCGGCTGTAGGTGCGCACGAGATCCTGGGCGCGGCCGGTCAGCCCGACGGTCTCCAGCAGGCGGGCCACGCGCTCCGCGGGCCTGGGGATCCCGTAGAGGCGCGCCGCGAAGAGGAGATTCTCCTCACCCGTGAGGCCGGGGTAGAGGTAGCTCTGGTGGGAGACCACACCGATCTGCGCCCGGAGGCGGAGGTCCGCGCGAGGATCCACGCCGAAGAGGCGAACCGATCCGCTGGTCGGCCGGATCAAGGTGGCGATCGTCTTCAGCAGGGTGGTCTTGCCGGCGCCGTTCGGTCCGAAGATGACCAGCGCACTCCCGGCGTCTACGCCGAGGGTGATCCCGCGAAGCGCCTGGATCGGCCCGAATGCTTTGGTGAGCTCCGCAACCTCGATCGCCCGCACCGCGTGTCCTTGTGTTCGGAATGTACGCTCTCACCGCAGAGTCTATTTGACGGCCAGATGCGGATGTAATCAGGCTGCTGCCCGATTCTCCTCTCCTCTGCCCGATGGAGACCGCCCCGCCAGAGGACTTTTGGCGCTTTAGACGCCCTCGGCGTCCGCGCCGCCGGGCGGCTGCCCTAGTGCGTGAGATCCCGCAAATGATGCACCTGCATCATGGGCAGGTGTGCCGAATGACCGCTATGCTTTGGTACGACAGGTCTGACCTATCTTGGTGTCGACAGTGACTGATTCACGCCGGTTGCTTTCCCGCAGAGAGGTCGCGGAGTTGTTCGGCGTGTCGCCGCACACGATCTACCGCTGGGCCTGCGAAGGGCGCCTGCCCATGCTCTTGACGCTTGGGGGCCGCCGCCGCTATCCCGCCGACGAGATCGCGCGGCTCGCCCAGGGACAGGCGATTCCGGCACGCACCGGTATGAAACCCGATCGAGGGGTGAAACGATGAGCCGTCGCAGCTGGATCATCCTCGGGTTCGTCTTCGTTGCGGTCTTCATCGCCGCGATCGCGGCGCTGGGCGCAGGTGACAAGCGCCAGGAGTGGGCGAAGTCCGGCCACGCCAACAGGGAACTGACGCAGGAGGCCACGGTCGAGGCGCGCGGCGTCACCGCGGCGCACTGCGGGCGATGCCACTCCGAGCAGGGGTTCAAGGCGTGGCTCCCGCAGCTCATCCGGGGGAACTCCGGCCTGCTCGTAGGGCCCGACGGTAACCCGGCCACCGTCCCGTACCTGGCCTCGCTCGGGCTGACGAAGTTCTCCGTCCGCCCGCAAACCTGCACGACCTGCCACAACGACGATTACAGCCTGCGCGTGCGCGGGGACACCGCGGTCCTGCCGGCAGGATTTCAGGCGCGCGCGGTCGGCGCCGGGGCGTTGTGCATGACCTGTCACAATACCCGAAACGGCCGCATCCAGTGGAACGCTCAAGACGCGGGCCGGTTCACCGCGCCGCACGTCGCCGCTCAGGCGGACGTGATCATGGGCAAGAACGTCTTCCTCGTGGACTACGGCGAGAACTTCGTCTCGCCGCACGCCGCGTTTACGGGCAACGCCTGTGCAACCTGCCACTTGAAGCTGAACCCCACCGGGCACACCTTCAAGGCGCAGAAGACCGTGTGCACGAACTGCCACGGGAGCGCCTTCAACGCCGTCTTCGTCCAGGAGCCGATCGAGCAGCTCATTGAAGATCTGGGCAAGGCCATCGGTTTCCGCATCCTTCAGCAGAAGAGCCGCATCAACACGATCGGGTCGTGGAATCCGAAGACGGATCAGACGACAGAGAACTTCGCCGTGGATAACTCGGCGATCACCGCGGTCGAGCTCACGGAGATCCACGGTCAGATCGGGCTGAAGATTACCCTGACGGGCGGCCGCGAGCTCTACAGTCAGCTGGGCAGCGTAAAGGACGCGTCGGGCGCGCCCACGATCTCCACGCGCGACGTGATCGTCAAGGCGTCCTGGAACTACTTCCTGTTCCACAGCGACGGCAGCAAGGGCGTGCACAACCCGCGCTTTGCTCGGACGGTCCTGGGGGCGACGCTCGAGGCCTTGAAGTAGGCGGCAGATGAACGGACGCATGGGGGAACCGCCGGGGGTGCTCGGCCGCCGGCGGTTCCTCGACATTCTCTTCGGCGGCGGGCTCGCCGCCCTCGCCGGCGCGGTCCTGTATCCCATCCTGTATTACCTGGTCCCTCCGAAAGTGAAAGAGGTGACGACCACATCGGTCGTCGCCGGCAAAGCCTCCGACCTGGCGGCCAACGCGGGCAAGATCGTCGCCTTCGGAGGGAAGCCGGCCATCATCATGCGCACGCCGGAGGGCGAATTGCGGGCCTTCACCGCGGTGTGCACCCACCTGGCCTGCACCGTTCAATACCGGCCCGATCTCAAACACATCTGGTGTGCCTGCCACGATGGGCACTATGACCTGCATGGACAGGTCCTTGCCGGCCCCCCGCCGAGGCCCTTGGACGAGTTCAAGGTCACTGTCCGTGGCGACGACCTGATCCTCTCGCGCGGGTAACGATGAGCGTTCCGTCCTGGCTGGAAGAGCGGGTCCGCTACCGGGGCGTGGAGGCGTTCCTACGCCACAAAGAGGTGCCCCGGCACCGCTTCGACTTCACGTACTACACCGGCGGAATTACGTTCTTCCTTTTCCTCGTGCAGGTCCTGACCGGCCTGCTGCTCCTCATGTACTACCGGCCGACCGCGGACGCGGCCTTTGAGAGCGTGCGGTTCATCATGTCGAAGGTGCGCTTCGGCTGGCTGGTCCGCGACATTCATATCTGGTCGGCGAACCTGATGATCCTGGCCGTCTCCGTGCATCTCGCCGCGACATTCTTCGGGAAGGCCTACCGGCGCCCGCGCGAGGTGACCTGGCTCACCGGCGTGGTCCTGCTGATCCTGACGCTCACCTTCGGGTTCACGGGGTACCTGCTGCCCTGGAACACCCTGGCGTACTTCGCGACGAAGGTGGGCACGGAGATCGCCGGCGATATACCGCTGGTCGGCCGGGCGATCCTCGTCCTCCTGCGCGGGGGGGAAGAGGTGACGGAGGCGACGCTCTCGCGGTTCTTCGGGATCCACGTCGCCATCCTTCCGGCGCTGACGACGCTCCTGCTAGGAGCGCATCTCCTGCTGGTCCAGGTCCATGGGATGAGCCGGCCGATCGATGTCCCCTCGACGGAGGGTGAGCCATTCTACCCGCAGTTCATCCTCCGCGACGTCCTCGTCTGGGTGATCCTCCTGGGCGGCGTGGCGCTGCTGGCGACGCTCATGCCCTGGGACCTCGGTGAGAAAGCCGATCCACTGCTGTCGGCTCCCGCCGGGCTCAAGCCGGAGTGGTATTTCCTCTTCATGTACCAGGCCTTGCGGATGCTTCCGGCGCGGCTCCTGGGACTGGAAGGCGAGAAGCTCGGGGTTCTGGCGTTCATGCTCGCCGGCGCGGCACTCCTCTTCGTCCCATTTCTCGACGTGTGGTCGAAGCGCGAGCAGCGCCACCGTCTCTTCACCGTGGCCGGCGTCGCCGCCCTGCTCTTCGTCGTCGCGATGACCATCCTCGGGTTGCGGGGGACTCTCTGATGGATAGGTGGCGCCTGCTCCGATGGACCCTTGCCGCCGCGGCCGCGGGACTCTTGTTCCTGGCGTTCCCACGCGGGGCCGCGGCGGCTCCGCAGCCGGATTCGTGCACCGCGTGCCACCAGAATCTCGAGGGCCGTCTGAGCGCGCCGGTGGCCCGGATGCGTGACGATATCCACGCGAAGCGGGGCCTCTCGTGCGCGTCCTGCCACGGCGGCGCTCCGGCGCGTCCCGGGATGGACGCGATGGACCGCAAGGCCGGCTTCGTCGGCAGGCCCTCGCTGCAGCAGATTCCCCAACTCTGCGCGCGCTGCCACAGCCGTCCAGAGGTGATTCGGCGCTACAATCCGAGACTGCCTACCGATCAACTCGCGCGCTATGTGACCAGCGTCCACGGGCAGAAGCTGCGGGCCGGGGACACGCAAGTCGCCACATGCACCTCCTGCCACGGCGTGCACCCTGTACGGGCGGTCGGAGATGCGCAGTCCCCCGTGTTCGCGACCAACGTGCCTGCCACGTGTGCGCGCTGCCACGCTGACCCCGAGCGGATGAAGCGGTACGGTATCGCGACGACGCAGTTTGCCCAATACAAGGACAGCGTGCACGGGCAGGCGCTGCTCGAGCATGGCAACCGCCAGGCGCCGGCGTGCAACGACTGCCACGACAACCACGGCGCCGTCCCGCCCGGCGTTGCCTCCGTGGCCAACGTGTGTGCCCAATGTCACAGCGCAACGCGCGATCTGTTCGTCCGCAGCCCGCACAAAGAAGCGTTCGATGTGTTGGGTCAGGGCGAATGCACGACCTGCCATGGGACGCACGACATCGCCTTCCCGACCGACGCGATGATCGGCGACTCCAAGCCGGCCCTGTGCGTCCAGTGTCACCCCGCGGGCTCCGCCGGCCTGGCGACTGCCGGGGGGATCCGGGCGCGGCTGGAGGGGGTGAAGAACGCTATCAGCGGGGCGGATGCGCTGCTGGCGCGCGCCGCGCGGGCCGGCATGGACGTCTCTGAGACGAAGCTCGACCTCGATGAGGCACGCACCCAGCTCATCATCGCCCGGGCGGGGACCCATGCCGCGAGCCTCGCCGCTGTTGAGCCGCCTGCGCGAGCGGGGGTGGCCGCCGCGGGACGCGCGCGATCGGCAGGCGACGCCGCGATCGCCGAGCTCGCGTTCCGCCGGCGCGGCCTGGGCCTCGCGCTCCTGGTGATCGGCTTCGTGGCGGTGACGCTGTGGCTGAAGCTTCGCGAACTGGAACCGCGGCGACGGACGTAGGTAGACGGACGTAGGAGGAACGAGGAAGAAAGGAGCACGCGACGATGAAGGTGGTGGCCGTTGGGATCGGAGTACTCGTCGTGATGGTCGGGATGGCGATCTGGAGCGCCGGCCCGCCCGGCGTCGCGACGGTGTCGGCGCAGGTCCAGGGATGCCCGAGGTGTCACGGCGCCGCCGGGAAGCAGCCCGCGCTCGACGCGGTGACCAAGAAGATCAAGAACCACCCGGCGACCGCGGCGAAAGCCGTCCAGCAGTGCGTGCTGTGCCACACGAAGGGACCGACACCGGCCCCCTTCCGCATGGCACTGCATAAGATCCACCTGAGCAGCACGACGTTCGCCTCAGCAGCATACAAAGGAACCTGCACGTCGTGCCACAGCGTGGACAAGGCGACCGGCACGATCGCCGTCTTCGGGCTGCAACGCCCGTAGGGAGATAGCAGCCGGGGGCGAACCCAAGCCTCTCCCCGAACGGCACGACACGGGGACCCCTCAGGCTTGAGTTCGCCCCCGGCTCCGCCAGGTTCCAACGCGGAACCCCCAGTCTGAGAATCGTTCCCGCCGGCAACACACCTAAGATGCCGCTGCCCATTCCAGTCCGCATTGACTGATGTCTGAATCGGCTCCCCACCCGATAGGCTCACAACCCCAGCGCACCTAGGCTACGGAGTAAGCGTTCATGGCTTCTTCATCGGACGTTCACGTCCGATTCATACTGCACGGCTAGGGTGGGCGTGGAGGGTGCAGTTCGACGCCCTTACGTTGAGGTGAGGAGATGTCAGAGATGCAGAAGCGGCAGATCTACATCGGGCTGGGCATCCTCGCCCTCGCCGCCGCCCTGGCGCTTCCGGTGTTCGCCCAGTCGCGCGTCGCCGGTCCGCCCTGGGGGACTGGAAGGGGATGGATGATGGGTGGGCCGCGCGTGTCGCAAGACACCGGGCCTGTGACTTCGATCGACGCGGCGGCGGCGCGGACACGAGAGGCGCTCGTATCGTACGGTGCAACGGACCTCGTCGTCGCGGAGGTCATGGAGTTCAGCAACCACTTCTACGCCCTCGTGAAGGAGAAGAGCACGGGGGTGGGCGCGATCGAGATGATCGTGGAGCGCAACGGGTTCGTGCATCCGGAGCACGGTCCGACGATGATGTGGAACACGAAGTACGGACATCTACGAGGATTCGGCGGCGACGGCCCTCGCGGGGGGGCAGGCCGCGGCTACGGCCCCGGCATGATGGGCGGGGGGTACGGAGCTGGCCCCATGATGCGGGGCAGGGGCTACGGGTTCGGTCCGGGAGGGCCTGGTGGCACCGTTCCACCTTCCACCCAGCAGATCGCCAAGGACCGGGCCAAGCAGATCGCCACGCAGTATCTCGCCCAGGCTCTAGCGGGAACCGCGACCGACGAGGGGGTGGCTTTCTACGGCTACTTCACCTTCGACGTGGAGCGCACTGGCCAACCGGTGGGGATGCTCAGCGTCAACGCGTACGGCGGGCAGGTCTGGTATCACAGCTGGCACGGGACGTTCGTGGCCGAGAAAGACTTCTAGGAGGGAGCGGAGATGACATCGCGTGATTGGACGATCGTGCTGCTGGTGATCCTCGGCGCCGTCGTGCTGCTGCCGGTGCTCGGGATGTCGTTCTGGGGCGGCGGCATGATGGGTCCGGGGGCGATGATGGGGCGGGGGATGATGGGCGGCTGGGGTCCGCGCGCCGGGTTCTTCGGCGGTTTCGGCGGCGGCTTCGGGCTGCTGTTCCTCCTGCTGGTCGTCGCGGGCGTCGCCCTGATCGTCTCCGGGGTGATCCGGAGGGACGTGAAGAACGATGACGCGCTGCAGATCCTGCGGGCACGGCTGGCCCGGGGAGAGATCACGAAGGATCAGTTCGAAGACCTCAAGGAGGCGCTGAAGTAGCGATGCAGAAGCGCACGGTGCTCGTCGTCGAGGACGAGGCGGAGATCGCTGATGTGGTCCGCCAGTACCTCGAGCGCGACGGCTACCGTGTCGCGGTGTGCGGGGACGGGACGCAGGCGCTGGCCGAGCTCGCGCGCCTGCGTCCTGATCTCGTGCTGCTCGATGTCATGCTTCCCGGTCAGGACGGCTACGAGGTCTGTCGCCGCATCCGCGCGCAGGGGAGCACGCCGGTGATCATGCTCACCGCACGCGACGAGGAGCACGACAAGCTCATCGGGTTGGCGCTCGGCGCCGACGACTATATCACCAAGCCGTTCAGCCCTCGCGAAGTCGTAGCCCGTGTGCGCGCCGTGCTGCGGCGGGCGCGCAACGGTGACGCGTCCGTCCCGGTGCTGCGCGTGCACGATCTTGAGATCGATGCGGAGCGTCACGTCGTGCGCCGCGGTGGCGACATCATCCGTCTCACGCCGACGGAATTCAAGCTGCTCCAGACCCTTGCCGCGCAACCCGGACGTGCTTTCACGCGGCTGCAGTTGATCGATCAGGTCCAGGGATACGCGTTCGAAGGATACGAGCGGACGGTGGACGCCCACGTGAAGAACCTCCGGCAGAAGCTCGAGGCCG
>DATDEG010000174.1:0-12511 GCA_036523465.1 bacterium | reverse complement strand
GCGTACTATCACGACATCGGGAAGATCCGCCGGCCGGTGTTCTTCGTCGAGAACCAGATCGGCGTGGAAAACCCGCACGAGAAGATGGCGCCGAGCCTCTCCGCCCTCACCGTGCTCGCCCACGTGCGCGACGGGATCGAGTACGCGCGCGAGCAGCGGCTCCCCGAGGCCATCGTCCGGTTCATCCCCGAGCATCACGGGACGAGCCTCATCACCTACTTCTACCACCAGGCCATGGAGCGGGGCGACAGCGTCGACGAGGAAGTCTTTCGCTACGAAGGGCCCAAACCGCAGAGCCGCGAGACCGCGATCCTCATGCTCGCCGACGGCGTGGAAGGCGCCGTGCGTGCGATGCCTCGGCCCACGCCCGACCGCATCGAGCAGGTCATCCGCCGCATTATCCGCGAGCGGCTGGACGATGGGCAGCTCGATGAGTGTGACCTGACCTTCCGCGATCTCGACGTGATCGCGCAGACGTTCACCCGTCTGCTGGCAAGCATGTTCCATCCACGCGTGGAATATCCCGACCTCGAGAGGGATCTGCGGGGCCGCCGCCAGGTCCGCGCCATCCGGTGACGGTCACCATCATCGCGCGGGTCCCGCGGCCGGGGATCTCTTCCCGCCGTCTCGGCCGGGTGGTCCGGCACGTCCTCAGGCGCGAGGGGGCGCCGCCCTCGAGCCATCTCACGATCGCGCTCGTCTCCGACGCGGAGATCCGGAACCTCAACCGGCGGTTCTTGGGGAAGGACCGTCCCACCGACGTCCTGGCCTTCCCCGCAGACGGAGGATATCTCGGGGATGTCGTCGTGTCGGTGGACCGGGCCAGGGCGCAGGCCCGGACCGCGGGTCACGCCGTAGCGAGCGAAGTGGCATTCCTCGCCGCGCACGGCGCGCTCCACCTCCTCGGCTCGCGCGACACCACCCCTCGCGCGCGGGCGACGATGCTGCGCAGGCAGCGTGAGTTGCTGCGCGAAGTAGGAGTACAGGTGAGCCGATGAGAGCACGCCCCAAGGACCTATGGCCGGGATTCCTCGACGCCCTCCGGCACGCCATCGCGGGCCTGCACTATGCGATCCGCTCGCAGCGAACCTTCCGGATCCAGCTCTTTTGCGCGGCGGTGATCGCGGTCCTGGCCGGCTGGCTGCGGATGAGCCTGCATGACGCGGCGCTGCTTGCCCTGGCGCTGAGCGCCGTGCTGGCCGCGGAACTGTTCAACACAGGCGTCGAAGCGATCGTGGATCTGCTCGTCGAGCAGAATCATCACCAGCTGGCAAAGATCGCCAAGGACATCGCCGCCGCCGGGGTGGTCGTCACCGTCGTGGGAGCGATGCTCACGGGTGGGCTCGTCCTGGGCCCACCGCTACTGGATCGGTTCGGGGTGTCCTCCCCGTGGCCGGCGCGGACGGCCTGGGCCGGTGCCGTGGTTCTCCTCGTCGCCGCCGCGGCCGGCCTGTTCCGCCTCGTCCGGCGGCCGTCCGTGGACGAACCGCCGTCCTCCGCGGACGACGATCATGGGAGTGACAGAGGAGCGCGTCGCGTCGTGTCGTAGAAACTCTCAGCATTCCTTCACCCCGCTCGGCGAGCATCGAATCGGGATCTTTTCGGGAGGTGGGCGGTTTGCGTAAGAGCCTTATCTTTGCGCTCGCGATCGCGGTCACGGTGGCGACCGTGTCCTACACGGTCCTCGCCCAGCCGCGGGGCCGCGTGGACGTCGTCCGCGCCCGCGGCAAACTCATCTGCGGCGTGTCAGGGGCCACGCCTGGTTTCAGCTATCCAGATCCCGCCTCCGGCCGGATGGTCGGATTCGACGCGGAGTTCTGCCAGGCGGTGGCGGCATTTCTCGATGTGCCGGACGTCGAATACGTCAACCTCACCTCGGCCAACCGCATCCCCAATGTCATCTCCGGAGCCGTCGACGTCGTGTTCCGGACGACCACCCAGACACTGACGCGCGATGATCAGGTGGACTTCGGGCCCGTGACCTTCTACGATGGCCAGCGTCTCCTCGTGCGCACCGGGTCGCGCATCCGCGGCCTCGATGATCTCAATGGGGCACGCATCTGCGTGCACGCCGGCACGACGAGCGAGGTGAACGTCTCCGATCAGCTGCGCCAGCGCAACTTCCGCTTCCAGCTCATCACCTTCCAGGAGGCCAAGCAGGCCTTCGACGGCATGGCCGCGGGACGCTGTGACGTCTTCACGACGGACGCGAGCCAGCTCACCGCGTTCCGCTCCACGGCGCCGAATCCCGCCGAGTTCCAGGTCGTCGGCCGCGAGTTCAGCGACGAGCCGCTGGCCCCGATCTACCAGGAGAACGACTCCAAGTGGGCCGACGTCATCGACTACACGGTATGGGGGATGGTCCTGGCCGAGGAGCTGGGGATCACATCCGATATCGCGCGCAATCCTTCGCGACTCGGCGAGATCACCGGGAAGAACCCGGTGGCCAAGGGACTGGTCGAGCTCAAGGGCGGCGCGATGGCCCGGGTGTTGAGGCTGGTCGGCAACTATGGTGAGGTCTACAACCGGTACTTCGGTCCGCGGAGCCGCACGGCGATCACGCGCGACAACACGCGTAACGACCTCGCCCGCTCCGGCGGAGCGATGTCCTCGCGGCCGTTCCGCTAGCCGCGGAGGTGAACTGCGAAGCCGGGCGCGGCATGGTCATCCACGCCCGGCTGTCGCTGTTGAGGTGACGTAGTGGGGCCGCAGAGTCCCCCGCCGTTCTGGCGCGACGAGCGGAAACTGGCCGTCGTCGCCCAGGTCCTCTTCGTCCTCGCCCTCGTCGCCGCGCTCCTGGCCGCCAACGCGGCGCTCCAGGCCAGCTTCCGCAGGCAGAACATCCGGCTCGACTGGGGATTCATGCGGCAGCCCGCCGGATTCCAGCTCAGCGCGCTCACCTGGACGATCGATCTGGACACGCTGCGCGTCAAGCGCTACGCGCCGGGCGATTCCGCCGGCGAAGCGATGATCGCCGGTCTGTTCAACACCATCATGGTCGCCGTTGTCGGCATCGTTCTGGCCATATTCCTTGGGGTGTCCGTCGGCATCACCCGTCTCTCCCGGAACTGGCTGGTCAACCGGCTGGCCCTCGCCTATGTCGAACTGCTCAGGAACACACCGCTGCTCGTGCAGCTGTTCTTCTGGTATTTCGTCGTCATCCTGGAGCTGCCCAACGGTTCGCCGGAGCGTCCGCCGCTCCGCGTCTTCCAGGACGCCATCGTCCTCACCAACTCCGGCCTCGCCTTCGGCGGAACCGTTGTGGAACGCTTCGGGCGCCTCATGGTGGACGGAGGAGTTCAGGTCACCCCGGAGCTGGCCGCGCTGATCATCGGATTGGCAATGTACACCTCGGCCTTCATCGCCGAGATCATCCGCGGCGGTATCCTCGCCGTCTCCCGCGGCCAGATGGAGGCGGCGCGCAGTCTCGGCCTCTCCTACGGCAAAGGGCTCCGCTATATTGTGTTGCCCCAGGCGCTGCGCATCGTCATCCCGCCGCTCGGGAATCAGTTCCTGAACCTGACGAAGAACAGCAGCCTGGCCCTGGGCATCGGGTTCGCGGAGTTCCTCACGACGGCGAACACCGTGAGCAGCCAGACCTTCCGCTCCCTCGAAGCGTTCACCGTGGTGACCCTGGGGTATCTGGCCATCTCGCTGTTCATCTCGGGAGTCCTCAACCTCATGCGCGCGCGGCTGGCTCTACCGGGTCATTGACCATGGCTACCCACGTCGAAATTCTGTCTCCGCCCGACGAGCGTCGCACTCCCCTGGCCTGGCTCCAGCAGAATCTCTTTGCCGGTCCCTGGAACACGCTCCTCACCGTGCTGACCGCCGTGGCCCTCGCCGCCGTCGCCGTCCGTTTGGGGCGGTGGCTGCTGGCGGCCGATTGGTCGGTCGTGGTCAATAACCCGCGGTTCTGGCTGGTCGGGCCGATGCCCGTAAAGTACGCGGTGCGCGCCTACTGGGCGGGGGGTCTCGTACTTGCCGCCGCGCTGCTCACCGCCCTGGGGGTGGTGGCGCAGGTGGTCCCGCGCGTGTTGATCGGTCTGTGGCTGGCCGTCGTCGCCGCCGCCTGGTGGGTGATGTCCCCGGTCCGGCTCGATCAGATCGGCGGGCTCTACCTCACGCTGCTGCTGGCGACCGTAGGGATCGCGGCTTCATTCCCGATCGGTGTGCTGGTGGGGATCGGACGCGT
The DNA here is from genome assembly GCA_036523465.1 of bacterium. Lineage (GTDB taxonomy): Bacteria > Sysuimicrobiota > Sysuimicrobiia > Sysuimicrobiales > Kaftiobacteriaceae > Kaftiobacterium. The sequence goes on along the minus strand of DATDEG010000174.1, from coordinate 8,316 downwards.
CAGCCGCCTCCCGGTGATCCGCGCGGCCTCCGTCCTCTACATCGAGCTCATCCGGGGCGTGCCGTTCATCACCGTGCTGCTGTGGTTCTCGGTCTTCGTCACCCTCGTGTCGGGCGACGCGCTCGGGCGCGTGCAGCGTGCCATGATCGCCATGACGATCTTCACCTCGGCCTACGTCGCCGAGATCGTCCGGGCGGGGATCCAGGCCGTGCCGCGCGGGCAGGGTGAGGCGGCACGCGCGGTGGGGCTGTCCGGGATGCAGACGATGCGCCACATCGTCCTGCCCCAGGCGATTCGGAACATGATCCCCGCGCTCGTCGGCCAGTTCATCAGCCTCTTCAAGGACACCTCGCTCGCCGTGATCATCGGCCTCACCGAGCTCGTCGGCACCGGGCGGGCCCTGCTGGCGATCACGAGGTATCTCCACGACGTGCGCCAGGTCTACGTCTTCATGATCGTCGTCTATTTCGTCTTTGCGTACTCGATGTCGTACGCCAGCCGCCGTCTGGAGCAGCGGTTGGGTCTGGGAGAGCGGTAAAGGAGCGGCGACCGATGTCCACCACCGTGGGGAACGGCTCATCGATCATCTTGCTGGACGAGGTCCATAAATGGTTCGGCCGCCTCCATGTCCTGCGCGGTATCTCGCTCCAGGTGCGGCCCGGCGAGGTCGTCGTCGTGGCCGGGCCGTCCGGGTCCGGAAAGTCCACGATGATCCGGTGCATCAACCGGCTCGAGACGCACCAGCGCGGCCGGATCGTCGTCGACGGGATCGAGCTCACGGATGACACGCGTAACATCGACGCGGTGCGCAGCGAGGTCGGCATGGTCTTCCAGTCGTTCAACCTCTTCCCGCACCTCACCGCGCTCCAGAACGTCAGCCTCGCGCCGGTCAAGGTCCGCAAGTGGCCCCGGACGAAAGCCGAACGGATCGCCCTCGAGCTTCTCGACCGGGTGGGCATCCCGGAGAAGGCGCACGTCTACCCGGGACAGCTCAGCGGCGGCCAGCAGCAGCGTGTCGCCATCGCCCGCGCGCTGGCGATGCAGCCCAAGATCATGCTCTTCGACGAGCCCACCTCGGCCCTGGATCCGGAGATGATCCAGGAAGTGCTCGACGTGATGAAAGGCCTCGCCCGGGAGGCGGGGATGACGATGATGGTCGTCACCCATGAGATGGGCTTTGCCCGTGAGGTCGCGGATCGCATCTTCTTCATGGACGAAGGCGTGGTGGTCGAAGAAGGGACCCCGGAACACTTCTTCACCGATCCGACGCATACGCGCACAAAGCTGTTTCTGTCGAAGATACTGCACCAGTAGGAATGGGCTGGGGATAAGGGATCGCCGAGAAGGGGTCCAGCAGCGCTGTGCTATAATGTTTCCGCGCGCGTAATCTCGAAAGGATGTGAACTCCTCTTCGTTGGACGCCTCCGGCAGTAGCTGGACCTACATCGCGCTTCTCGTTCTCCTGGGGATCTCGGCGTGGCTATCCGCTGCCGAAACGGCGCTGCTCGCCGCCAACCGGGCACGGATCCAGCAGCTCGACGAGGCGGGGGACCGCCGGGCCCGCACGGTCCGCCGCCTCCTCGAGAAGCCCGGACGCCTGCTCACGACGCTGCTGGCCGGAGACAACATCGTCAACGTCGCCGCGACCGTGCTCGCGACCTCGGTGATTCTCGGCGTCTACGGCTGGCCGCGCGGCGTGCTGTACGCCATCATCGGCATCGCCCTCATGCTCCTCATCTTCGGCGAGATCGTGCCGAAGACGATCGCCGCGAAATACGCCGACCGGCTCGCCCTCGCGGTCGCCCGCCCGCTCGCCGCCTTGAGCGTCGTTCTCGAGCCCGTCGTCCGCCTGCTCTCTGCGCTCGGCGCGATCGTCGTACGCCCGCTGGGCGGCCGCGTGAACCTCAACTCGCCGCTGGTCACGGAAGAAGAGATCCGTGAGCTGGTCAAAGTGGGCGAAGAAGAAGGGGTCATCGAGCAGACCGAGCGCGAGATGATCCACTCGATCTTCGAGTTCGGCGATACGGTGGCCCGTGAGGTTATGGTCCCCCGGATCGACATGGCCTGCCTGGCCGACACAGAGACCGTGGCCGGGGCCCTGCGGCTGATCCGGACCGAACAGCACTCGCGGCTCCCCGTCTACCATGGGACGATCGACCAGATCGTCGGGATCGTGCACGTCAAGGATCTGCTCACCGCGATGCAGGACGACCGCAGCGAGGCGCCCGTGAAGGAAGTGGCGCGACCGGCGTACTTCATCCCAGAGAGCCAGCCGCTGGCCAGGCTGCTCCGCGAGTTCCGCCGTCGCAAGACGCAGATGGCGATCGTCGTCGACGAGTACGGCGGGACGGCCGGCTTGGTCACGACCGAGGACCTGCTCGAAGAGATCGTCGGTCCCATCCTCGACGAGTACGACGTCGAAGAGAAGCTGGTCGAAATCGTCAACGAATCGGTGGCGCTCGTCGACGGGCGGGCCAGCCTGGAAGAGATCAACGAGGCGCTGCACCTCGACCTCCCGGTCGGCGAGGTGGACACGATCGGAGGCTTCATCTACTCCCTCCTCGGGCACGTTCCGGCCCAGGGCGAGAGCATGACCTATGACGGCGTCGAGCTGTTCGTGGAACGCCTCGAGGGCCATCGCGTCGCCCGGGTCCGGTTCACGAAGCGGGTGCCGACCGGACCGCTCCCCTCGTGATGTCTTCCGGACACGCGGAGCGTTGCGGGCTCCCCGGATGTGACCCGGCAGTTTCCGGGGGTCTCTAGTGCGGCACCGGTTGCGGACCTGGTTCATCGCCGGGCTGATCGTCTTTCTCCCCGTCGCGATCACCTTCAGCATCATCGCCTGGCTGTTTCGGGTCGTGGACAGCTTCCTGGGCCGCCTGCTCCCCCCGCTCGTGGGACGGACGATCCCCGGTGTCGGACTGGTCCTGTCTATCCTCGTCATCTTCTTCATCGGCGCGCTGGCGACCAACGTGCTGGGGCGGCGGGTGGTGGGCTTCTTCGAGAGCGTGATGCTGCGCATCCCGCTGGCGCGGAGCATCTACGCGGCGACGAAGTCGATCAGCGACTCGCTGTTCCTGCAGCGCCGGGCGGCATTCCGACGTCCGGTCCTCATCCAGTGGCCGCGGGCGGGGCTCTACAGGCTGGGATTCGTGACCGGTGACACCGTGGGATTGCCCGAAGGCGCGGGCGTCAATGTGTTCGTCGTCGCCACGCCCAATCCGACCACCGGCTTTCTCGTGCTGGTGCCTGAAGCCGAGGCGCTGCCGCTCGACATGACCGTGGAAGAGGCGCTCCGGCTGGTCATCTCGGGCGGAATTGTCTCCCCCCCGCTGCAAGTGAGATCCGGATCCCCGGCGTTGACGCAGTCCAGACCGGAGGAGGCGCTTGGTGGCGCGCGGCACGCCGATCGATGACCGGCTGGTCGCCGCAGCGGCGGGCGCGCGCGCTCGTGCCTATGCGCCCTATTCGAAGTTCCGGGTCGGCGCGGCCGTGCTGGCGGATGGTGGCGCGATCTTCACCGGCGCCAATATCGAGAACGCCGCGTATCCGGTCTCGCTCTGCGCCGAGCGCGTGGCGATCCACAAGGCGGTGTCGGAGGGTCACCGCCGGCTCCACACCGTCGCGATCGCGGCCGATGGCCGTGAGCCTGCGATGCCGTGCGGGGCCTGCCGGCAGGTCATGGCGGAGTTCGGCGTTCGCCGCGTGATCGTGGCGACCCCCAACGGACGCCGGAGGGTCCGCACGCTCCGCGCGCTCCTGCCCGAGCCGTTCACCCCGAAACGCCTGTTGGGAAAGACACCCACGTAGTGCACTCCGGTCTCGCCGCGCTCATCGGGCGCCCCGGCGTCGGGAAGTCCGCACTGCTGAACCGCCTGGCCGGCGAGAAGGTCTCCATCGTCACCCCGGTACCGCTGACCACGCGCGGCCCCATCCGCGCGGTGCAGACCTCCGCGGACGCGCAGGTGGTATGGATCGATACCCCCGCGCTGCACCACCCCCGGCACGCACTCGGCCGGCGAATGGTGCGCCAGGCCCTCGCCGCGGTGTCGGACGCGGACGTCGTCGTCGTCCTCGCCGATATGGCGAGCGGGCTAACCCCGGACGATGCGCTGGCCCTCGATGCGGCCAGAGGATCGAGCCACCCGGTGCTGCTCGTGGTGAACAAGAGCGACCGGGTAGACGCAGCCGGCCGGGCGGACGCCACGCGGGCGGCGGCTGATGCGGCCGGCGTCGGCGATGCGTACAGCGTCTCGGCGTCATTGGGCGACGGAGTCGATGTCTTGAGCGCGGCGGTACTGGGCCGCCTCCCCGAGGGCCCTGAATTCTTCCCACCCGGCATCCTCACGGATCTCCCCGAACCGGTGCGGGTCGCCGAGTGCGTGCGTGAAGCGGCGTTCCTCATGACCCGGCAGGAGATCCCGCACGCCCTGGCCGTCGAGGTGGATGAGATCACGCTTCGCGAGGGACACGACGTGATCTACGTGCGCGCCGTCATCCACGTGGACCGCGAGGCGCAGCGAAAGATCCTCATCGGCGCGGGCGGGAAGATGCTCACGCGCGTCGGACGGACGGCGCGGCCGGGTATCGAGGCGCTATTGGGGGCACGAGTCTACCTCGATCTCTGGGTGAAGGTGACGTCCCGCTGGTACGACCGCGAGGAATTGATCACACGACTCTACCCTGATTGAAGCCCAAAGGGAAACCCCGCGCGCGTGTGGAATGCCCGCGCGGGCAGTGCGGGATCTCCGGCAACTTCCGGGGTGCACTGGAGCCGTGATCCACCTCAGCCGCATCATCAACGCTCCCATCGTCGATGCCGACGGCCTGCGCCTCGGCGTCCTCGGCGACATCGCCGTCGATCTCCGCGACCCGCTGCCGCGCGTGACCGGCCTGTGGCTCCGCGGAGACCGCAGCCATCTGGCCCTCATTCCATGGGAGGCGGTGGTCTCACTCAGCGAGGCGGAGATCCGCCTCCGGCAGGTCCGCCGGCTACTCCAGCCGCGTCCGCTGCAGCCCGAGGAACTCCTCCTGGCCGGCGTGCTGGATACCCAGGTCGTCGACACGGACGGCCTCAAAGTGGTCCGCGTGAACGACCTTCATCTCACCCCGGCGAACAGTGACGTCCGGTTGGTGGCCGCGGACGTCGGCTCGCTCGGATTGCTGCGCAGGCTGAACATGGATCGGGCTGTGGTCTGGGCCTCACGGCTGGCGGGGCGCCCGCTCCGGGAGCGCGTCATCCCCTGGAAGATGGTCGCCGCGTTCGGCGGGCCGATGACCCCGGTGAAGCTCAGCGTCTCGCGCGAGCGCCTGCGTGAGGTTCACCCCGCCGACCTGGCGCAGCTGCTCGAGGATCTCGACCGCGACGAACGGGTCGAGGTCATGACCGCCCTCGGGCATGAGGACGCCGCCGACACCCTGGCCGAAGCGGAGCCCGATGTGCAGGCGGACGTGATGAAGGCGCTGCCCTCCGACCTCGCCGCGGACATCCTCGAGGAGATGGCTCCGGACGACGCGACCGACCTCCTCACCGATCTGCCCCCCGACCGCGCCGAGGAGCTCATCAATCTCATGGAGGCCGAGGAGGCCGCCGACGTCCGCGAGCTGCTCAAGTATCCGGAGGGCACGGCGGGGAGTGTGATGACGACCGAGTTCATTGCGTTCCCGCGCGGCCTCACCGCGCAGGCGACGCTCGAGCGGCTGCGGGAGCTTGCGCCGGGAGCGGAGCACATCTTCTACTTCTACGTCGTCGACGAGCACGCGCACCTGGTCGGCGTGCTGCCGCTGCGGGCGTTGATCATGGCCCGGCCCGATCAGTCCATCGCCGAGATCATGGCCGCGGACGTGTTCTCGCTCTCCGTGGACGACGATCTCGAGACCGTGGCCCAGGCGCTGACCAAGTACGATCTCCTCGCCCTCCCGGTCCTCGATGAGCACGGCCGCCTCGCCGGCGTGATCACCGTGGACGACGTCATGGATGTCGTCCTCCGGAAAGGGCGGCGCCGCGTTCCGCTGCGCTTCCGCCGCCGCGGAGCCCCCGCCGCGCGCCGCGGGACACAGGGCCGGTGATGAGCTGGTTCCGGGAGCGCTGGGCCCGCCTCCTCATCTTCTTCGCCGTGATGGGCCCCGGGGTCATCACCGGCAACGTCGACAACGATGCCAACGGGATCGCGACGTACTCGGTCGCCGGCGCGAGATTCGGCTACGGGCTGCTCTGGACGCTCATCCTCTCCACGATCGCCCTCGCCATCGTCCACGACATGGTCACCCGCATGGGGGCAAATACGGGCAAGGGACTCGCCGACCTCATCCGCGAGCGGTTCAGGGTCCGGGCGACCGTGTTCGTGATGTTCCTCCTCGTCATCGTCAACTGGGGGAACACCCTCGGGGACTTCGCCGGGATCGCCGGCGGGATGGAGATCTTCGGCGTCAGCCGGTACGTGGCCGTGCCGATCGCCGTCGTGTTGGTCTGGCTGCTCGTCGTGCGCGGGAGCTATCGCTTCGTGGAGCGGATGTTCCTGGGGGCGGTCCTCATCTATCTCACGTACGTGGTGTCCGCCGTCCTGGCCCGACCGCCGTGGGGGACGGTGCTGCGCGGGATGGTCACGCCGTCGTTCCACTTCGAACGGTCGTATCTGACGCTGGTCGTGGGTCTCGTCGGTACGACCGTCGCGCCCTGGATGCAGTTCTATCAGCAGGCCGCCATCGTCGACAAAGGGATCGGCGTGCGCGACATCCGCTATGCGCGATGGGACACGTACCTCGGTGTCATCTCCCTCAACGTCGTGGCCTTCTTCATCGTCGTGGCCTGCGGCGCCACCCTCTTCGCCCACGGGATCAGCATCACGAGTGCGGCCGATGCCGCGGCGGCGTTGCGGCCGCTGGCCGGGCCGTACGCGGCGGGGCTGTTTGCGCTCGGCCTGCTCAACGCGAGCCTGTTCTCCGTGGCCATCATTCCGCTCTCCACCGCGTACGCCGTCTGCGAGGCGTTCGGATGGGAGGCCGGACTGGACCGCAGCCCGCGCGAAGCGCCGGTGTTCGTTGGGCTCTTCACGGCGATGATCATCACCGCCGCCGTCGTGATCGTGCTCCCCGGCGTTCCGCTCATCCCCGTGATGCTCTTTTCCCAGGTGCTCAACGGCGTGCTCCTGCCGCTCGTGCTCGTCTTCCTCATCCTCCTGACCGGCGATCGCGAGATCATGGGCCGGTACCGCAACGGCCGTATCTTCTCCGCGGCGGCGTGGGTGCTCGTCGTCGCGCTTGCCGCCCTCAGCGTACTGCTTCTGGTGGGATCGCTCCTCGGGTGACCGCGGATGCCCGTCTACAAAGCTGAAGCGATCGTCTTGCGCCGGGTCAACCTGGGAGAAGCCGATCGCATCGTGACGCTGCTCACACGGGAGTACGGCCGTCTTGCCGCGGCGGCGAAGGGGGCGCGGAAGCCGAAGAGCCGATTCGCGGGGCGGCTCGAGTTATTCACCCACCTGCGCGCTCTGCTGGCGCAGGGTCGCACACTCGACGTCGTCTCGCAGGTGGAGGTGATCGATCCGTTCGCCGCGGTGCGGGCCGACCTGACGCGCATGACCGCTGCATCGTTTGCCGTGGAGATCACCGACCGGGCCCTGCCCGAGCGAGACCCCCAGCCCGCCATCTTCAACGCACTGCGCCAGGCCCTCCGGGTCATCGCCTCGGGCGATGCCGAGCTGGGACGGGACTGGTATGCGGCGCAACTTCTCGCGCTCTCCGGTTACGGTCCGGTCACCGACCGGTGCGTGATCTGCGGCCGGCCGGTGCGCGCCGGGGGAGCATTCAGTTTTGCGCTGGGAGGCAGTCTCTGCTCCGCGGACCGGACCCGCGATCCGGAGGCCGTCCCGAGTTCGGCCGTGGCTCTGGCCGCCATCGGATTCCTCCGCGAGATGCCCGTCGCTGCCCTCGGACGTGTGACGCTCACGCCGCAGCAGCGGGCGGAGGTCGGCAACCTGCTCCGCCGCTATCTCGAGTACCGTCTGGAGATCCGTCTGAAGTCGGCGGGGGTCGCCGAAAGGATCAGCGATGCCGCCGTCCGGTCGAAGGGGAGCCGTGCGGGCGGACGGGCTAATCCTCCCTGAGCCCGTGCTGCCGCCGTGCGTGGCTCGACGCCGCGACGACGATGAGGCTCCCCCGGGGTTCCCGAGGCGCGGGTGTGCATACCGTTCATGTGTCGGGTGGGTGACGGCACCGTGGTATAGTAACTAGCGGAGGTGAGCGTGGTGGAGATCGATCTCGAGCGGGCCCGGCGCGCGCTGGAGCAGCTCGGCACCGCGTTGGAGGAAGCGCGGA
>DATDEG010000173.1:0-4331 GCA_036523465.1 bacterium | reverse complement strand
ACCAGGGCGCCGGGGCGGGACGCCGGGCCCTCATCGTCGGCGCCGGGGCAGCCGGAGAGCAGCTGGTCCGGGCCATGCGCCAGACGCGCGGGGCAGGATACGCGCCGGTGGGCTTCATCGACGACGACGCCCGAAAGGTCGGTACCGTCATCCACGGTCTGCCCGTCCTCGGGAGCAGCCAACGCCTGCCGGGCATCGTGAAATCCTACCAGATCGACGCCGTGCTGATCGCTATTCCCACCGCGCCGTCGCGGGTGGTGCGTACCCTCATCTCCCTGTCCCGCGAGGCAGGCGTACGGGAGATCCGCATCATCCCGGGGCTCGATCAGCTCCTCAATGGGCACCTGGCGCTCGCCGACCTGCGCGATGTTCAGCTCACCGATCTCCTCGGGCGCGATGTCGTGCGGATCGATACCACGAACATCGGCCGCTGGTTGTCCGGCCGCACCGTGCTCGTCACCGGTGCCGGTGGGTCGATCGGCTCTGAGCTCTCACGGCAGATCGCCAGATTCCAACCGAAGGCGCTGGTCCTCGTCGACTCGGATGAATCACAGCTCTTCTGGGTGCACCAAGAACTGCAGCGGGGCGGCGTGCCGGTCACCCCGATCGTCGCCGACGTGCGGTCGGAGCGGCGGGTGCGTGACATCTGGGCGCGGGCACGGCCGCACGTCGTCTTCCACGCCGCGGCATACAAGCACGTCGGACTCATGGAGCATCATCCGCAGGAGGCCGTGGCCACGAACATCCTCGGCACACTGGCCGTCGCGCAGATGAGCCGCGAGACCGGCGTCGAGAAGTTCGTGTTCATCTCCACGGACAAAGCGGTGAATCCAACCTCGGTCATGGGCGCGACGAAGCGCGTCGCCGAGAAAGTCTGTCTGGCCCTCAACGGCGAGGGGGCCACGCAGTTCGTCGCCGTGCGCTTCGGCAACGTGCTGGGCAGCAGGGGCAGCCTGCTCCCGCTGTTCCAGGAGCGGATCAAGCGGGGCGAGCCGCTCGTCGTCCGCGGATCGAACATGCGGCGCTACTTCATGGCCGTAGAAGAGGCGGTGCTCCTCGTCCTGGAGGCGGGGCTCATGGGCGAAGGCGGAGAGGTCTTCGTCCTCGATATGGGCGAACCGGTGCGCATCCTCGATCTGGCCCGCGAATTCATCAGGCTCTCCGGCCTCGAGCCCGAGAAGGACGTGCCGATTGTGTTCGCGGACCCGGAGCCGGGTGAGAAGGACTTCGAAGACCTGCTCACCGCCGAGGAAGGCACCGTCGCCACCAAGCACGACCGGATCTACGTTGCGCAGCGTACGCCGATGCAGCGCGGCGACGCGTTTATCACCTCTGTGCACGCCGTCACGGATCTCCTCGATCCCACTGATTTGCCTCGCCTCGTGCGGCATCTCCAGGAACTCGTGCCGACTTACCAACCGTCAGAGATGCTCACGGGCCGCGTGGAGGTTGGGCTCGGACGCTAGAGAGCGCCAGGGGCGTGACGGCGCAGCCATCCCGCCAGTGCCCGGGAGAGCTTGGCTGCGCCGGGCCGCACAAGATGGCCGTAGTCGACGAAATCCGTTTCCCCGAGTCCCAGGGCCACGCCTTCTGGTTCGAAGATGTCCATTCCGGTCGCACCCCGAACCGCGGCATGCCTCTGGGCTTCGGGCCCGGCGTATCGTCCTGCGGCCAGCATGCGGTACTCCGGACGGAGAGGAAGGCGGATGACCACGACCTCCATTCCCACGCCCTTCAGCTTGGTTACCAACCGGTCCAGCGCCCAGAGAGAGAAGCCGGCCGTCGATCCGGAAGTCTCCCAGATACTCCTGGGCGGCGCGCTCCACATCAGCGGCACGCGCCACGCCGGCTTCGTTCTGTCTCGCGCCGATCTGCCCCCAATCATCGAGGGGAGCCGCGTCGGCAGGCCGCAAGGGACATACCCGTTCATTTCCACCGCGTCCTGCCCCATAGTCCGCCCCGGGGGAAGGCCTCCCACTTGCCGGCAGCGGGGACGGGATTCCGGCCGTCCGGCGGGGAAATCCTCACGGTAACCCGATGAAAGCCATCATCCCGGTTGCCGGTTTCGGCACGCGCTTGCGGCCCCACACCCACACCCAGCCCAAGGCCCTCATGCACGTTGCTGGGAAGCCGATCTTGGCCCACATCCTCGATGAACTCGTCTCTGTCGGGGTGCGGGAGGTCGTGCTCGTGGTCGGGTACCTCGGGGAGAAGATCGAGGCGTACGCGCGCCGCCATTACGCCGACCTCACACTCCACTTCGCCGTGCAGGAGGAGCCGCTGGGGAATGGACACGCCGTCTACGTCGCCCGCGAGTACCTCGACGGGGAGCCCACGATCCTCTTGTTCGGAGATACGATCATCAAGGGGGATCTGGCCGGCCTCTTCCGCAGTGAGACGTCGGTCGCCGGCGTGAAGGAAGTGGACGACCCGCGCCGGCTCGGGGTCGTGGAGCTCGACGAGCGGGGCAACGTCGTCCAGTTCGTCGAGAAGCCTGAGCACCCGCCGACCAATCTCGCCCTCATTGGGATCTACCTCATCCGGCGGTCGGACCGGCTGCGCAGGGCGCTGGAGCGTCTGGTCGAAGACGATCGTAGGTCGCGCGGAGAGTTCTGGCTGGCCGATGGTCTCCAGTTGATGGTCGACGCGGGTGAGCAGGTGCGGACCTTTCCCGTCGACCATTGGTACGATTGCGGAACGGCCGAGGCCCTCCTGCGGGCAAACCGCGACCTACTGGATCTCGCGTCCCCAGGTTCCGCCGCCGCCCTCGACACCTCTACGGTCCTGCCGCCGTCGTACGTCAGTCCCGACGCGGAGATCCACGGCTCAATCATTGGTCCCCACGTCAGCATCGCGGAGGGCGCGCGGGTCGTGCACTCCGTGATCCGCGACTCCATCATCAATGCGAACGCCGACGTGGAGGATGCCCTGCTGGAGCACTCGCTGGTCGGCGAGAACGCCGTGGTGAAGGGCCGGCCGGCCCGCGTCAACGTCGGCGACTCGTCCGCCATCGAGCTGACCTGACCGCCATCCACGCGCGGCAGCATGGTAGCGTCAAGAGTTTTGTGTAGAATCCCGCGTGAGTAGGCGATCCTCCCACAGTTTGTTTGTTGCACTAGCCACCGCGAAGACGATCCGTTCGCAGCTGGCGGTGTTGGTGAAGCAGGTCATCGGACGAGTGCGCCGGCGGATTTCCCGGAAGACCCGTTCGATGGCGTTGGTCGTCCGGACGCGCCGCCAATCTTGCTCCGGTACTTGAAAGAAGGCCAGCAGCGCTTCCCAGTCGCGCTGGAGGCAGGCGACGGCCTTAGGAGCGACGCGGCGCCACGCCTGGAACCACTCGAGCAGGGCGCGCTCGGCGGCGGGACGGCTGGACGCCTGGTAGATGCGGCGGGCCAGATGGAGGCAGCGCGCGCGGTCGCGCACGCGAAGATGGCCCGCCACGGTGCGCAGGACGTGGACCCAGCAGGCCTGGCGCGGGACGTGCGGATAAACGAGATCCAGCGCGGCGTGGAGGCCCCGATGGCCGTCGGTGGTGATCAGCCGGAGCCGAGTGCCCGTGAGCCCGCGGCAGGCCAGCGCGGTGAGGAAGGCCTCCCACGCATTCTGGCTCTCGGTGCGCACGAGACGGTAATCGATGAGCTGGCGCTGGCCGACGGGGGTGATCCCGTAGGCGACGAGGACGAGGCGGCGCCGCGTCCCATCAGGGGTTTTGACGCGGAGGCTGACCGCGTCGAGGAAGAGATAGCAATAGGTGTCGGTCAATGGGCGGCGATGGAAGCTGTCGACCGCGCGGTCCAGGATCTTGGTGACGGCGGAGACGGTCGAGGCGCTGACGGTATCCCCGAGCAGCGGTGCCAGGATCGGGCCCGCTTGGCGGGTGCTCACCCCGCCCAAGAAGACGGACCGGATCAGGGCGTCGACCAACGCGGTGCGCTGCTGGTAACGCGCGATGACGGAGGGGCGGAAGCCCCCATCGCGGGCGCGGGGAATCTCCAGATCCGGAATAGTGCCCCACGTGGTGATGAGGCGGCGCGAGTAGAATCCATTGCGAGAACCGGTCCGGTGGGGCAGGCGGACGTACCGCCCGGCATGGAGGTACTCCGCGAGCTCATCGTGCATGCGGTTCTCGAGCAGGTGTTTCACCGTTCGAACCGTCTGCTGGGAAAGATCCCCCCAGAGCGCATCGGGGTCCTTGACCTCCCGCCAGAGGTCCCGTAGGCTGAGATCGGTCAGTGGTCGCACACTGGCCATGGGCGTATCTCCTCCTTGGCTTGGTCGCCTTAGGTTTGGGAGAGGGATACGCCCTCCTCATTGGGGACCCTGTTTTT
>DATDEG010000172.1:0-4743 GCA_036523465.1 bacterium | reverse complement strand
CGCCACCCGCTCAACCTGTATGCGCGGAACCCTGAGACTCCATCTCGCTGATCCGATCGCGCCGGTCCGGAGCGTCGCTCTCCTCGACACCATCCTTCTCGCCGGCCAGCTCAGCGGCTTGGAAGCGCAGGCCCGCGCGCTCGTCGGCGACCTTCGGATGCGGATCGACTCCGTCCGCAGGCGGGTCGCCGGACGTCCCCGTCCTCGAGTGGCATCCCTCGAGTGGCTGGATGCGATCTACGTCGGCGGCCATTTGGTTCCTGAGATGGTGGAGATCGCAGGCGGCGCCGACGTCCTGGGAAAACCGGGTGAGCCGTCGTTCGTCGCGGAATGGGAGGATGTCACCGGCGCACATCCGGACGTCATCGTGCTGATGCCATGCGGCTTCGATCTCCCCCGCGCCCGACAGGAAGCCCACCTCATGAGCGGACGCCCCGGGTGGCAGGAACTCGAGCCGGCCCGGCGCGGGCGTGTCTACCTCACTGATGGGAGACTGGCTGAGAGCTAGTACTGGTCCCAATTCTTCTTCTCCACGGTCCAATCGGTCGGCCCCACGGGACGCAGCGAGAGATGGGCCATCGCGGTCGCCGGGCTCCCGCCGTGCCAGTGCCAGACGCCGGCGGGGATCACGGCGATGTCTCCCGGCCGGACGGTGCGCCGCTCGTGCTCCGTGGCGACGATGCCCTCCCCTTCGAGGACGTAGAGGGCCTGATCTGTGGAGTGCACGTGCGGAACGGTGCGCGCGCCGGCGGAAAAGAACACACCGATGAGCTCGACGCTCCCAGGCTGCTCGGGCCTGAGCAGATAATGCATCTTCACCGTCCCGGAGAAGTGCTCTCGCCTCTCGGGATCGCGGGCCGCCTCACGCGCCGGTCGCACGACGTGCATCACGTATCCTCCTCTCGCCGGCCGCGGATCAGCTCATCAACTTCACGGCCGAGGAGCATCCGCCCCAGTTTCCGATGGCCGATCTTCAGGTAATGCGACCGCCACACCTGGACGACGTCGTCTTTCGTCCGGCAGCCTTCCAACTCACCCTTCACCTTCGTGAGGTATTCGCGCTCCTCCTCACGAGAGACAAACGCCGGCGCACGGGTCGCCATCGACCACCTCCGCAGATCGCTATCAGACACCACCAGAGCCAGTCTTGACTGAGTGCTGAGCTTCTCCGGGACGCAGGTTCTTATCACGCCCCGGGAGTCATTTTCCCTGCCTCCTCGAAGCGTGATGCGAAAGAGAGTACATCCGGTACGGGGGGGCAGGCTTCGGTTGCATCCGCGTGCAATCTAACCGCCCGTGAGCGTTCCGCCGCCGCGAGAGGCCTTCACCCCCCGCGAGCGGCGCATCATCCGCGCATCCCATACACCCGAGCGTGTGCAGCGGTGGCTCAATACCCTCCCCTACAATCAGGAACGGCAAGGGGAGACCCTGCGCAGTTTCCGGGAGGTCGTCCGGCGCGGTACCGCGCATTGCCTTGAGGCCGCGCTGGCGGCAGCGGTCATCCTGGAGCAGCATGGCTTCCCGCCGAGGGTGCTGAGCTTCGATTCGAAGGATAACCTCGACCACGTCATCTTCGTGTTCCGCCGCCGCGGACGGTGGGGATCGGTCGCCCGGTCGCGAGACGCGGGACTGCACGGGCGACGGGCCGTGTTTCGAACCATCCGGACGTTGGCTTGGAGTTACTATGATCCGTACGTGGACTGGACGGGACGCCTCCAAGGTTATCAGCTCGTCGATCTTCGAGCGCTCGGCCCCTATGACTGGCGGTTCAACCCACGGAACATGTGGCGCGTGGAGAAGTTCCTCATCGACATTCCGCACCGGCCCATGCGTTCATCGAAGGTCCGCTACCGGCGGCTCCGCTCCAGGTTCGTGGCCTACCGGCGCCGTCACCCCACCGGACCGGTGATCGATATCTACACAGGACGCAAGCGCTGGATGCCGCTGACCGGACATGCCCGAACTCCCCGACGTTGAAACTCTTGCGCGAACACTCCACCGCCGGGTGCGCGGTATGCGTATCCGAAGGGTGGTGCTCCTCACGCCCGCCACGGTGCGCCAGCCGGACCCGGTCGCCTTCCGGCGTCGCCTCCGCGGACGGCGGATCACCGCCGTCAGCCGCCGAGGCAAGTATCTCCTCTTCGAATTGACGGGCGACCTGACGCTCGCCGTTCACCTGCGCATGACCGGTGACTTCGAGCTTGCCCGTCCGGGTGCGCCGCTCTCACCGCACACCCGCGTCATCTTCACAGCCGGCGGCCGGGATCTGCGGTTCACGGATCTGCGGCGTTTCGGTCACATGGACCTGTTGACACCCGCACAGCGAGCACGGTTTGCGGGACTGGGCAAGCTGGGGATCGAACCGCTCGACGCGTCGTTTACTTCGGCGCGGTTCCGCGAGCTCATCGACAGACGTAGGCTTGGGATCAAGGCGCTGCTTCTGCGTCAGGACCTCATCGCCGGGATCGGGAACCTCTACGCCGACGAGATCCTGTGGCAGGCGCGGCTGCATCCCTCACGGACGACGGACACCCTCACCGGCCCGCAGATCGCTGTTCTTCACAGAACGATCCGCCGTGTCCTCGCCCGCGCCGTCCGTCACCTCTCCCGCTACAGGAGGCCGGTCGGCACGTTCCTCGACGCGCGAGACCGCAACGGACGCTGCCCGCGCGGACACGGTCCTCTGCGGGTCGAGCGCATTGCGGGCCGCACGACGTACTTCTGTCCCCGCTGCCAGCGCCTGCGACCTTAGGGGGTCTGCTCCTAGATCGGATCGGTCAGCGCTTGGGCCCCTGAGGGTCTGGCGGCTCGGGCGGCTCGGGCGCCGGCCGCTCGGGGTCAGGGCGCTCGTACTGAGGATCGCTGGGGGGAGCTGGCGGTGGAGCCGCAACAGGCGGCGGACTGGAACTGCCGGCGGTTCCTGTGCTCGGAGCGGCACACACACCCGTTTCAGGATCAGCTTGCCCGCCCGGACACTGCACTTCCTGCGGCGGCGCCGGCGACGGTGCGGGCGCTGCCGGGGATCCGGCTCCGGGAGCGGTCTCGGTGGTCTTCGTCGTATCGGAGGGCGGTGAAGTGGTTTCGACCCTTGGGGGCGTTACAGAGAGTCCGCCGAGGGCACGCGTCACTGGCGGAGAACGCTGGCCGAGCGGGTCAATGGCCACGACCGTCAGGAAGAGCTCGATGCCCGGCCACGGCGCGACCGATCCCATCGACAGCCGCCAATTCCCGTCGGCGCGCGCTGAGGTCAGGCCCGCAGCGAGGGGGATCCAGGCGTTCTCCGGTGACGAGTCGACTCGCGCGGAGAGCAGCCCCAACACGCGAAATGCGGGTCGCGCCCGACCCGTGACCACCATCCGCTCGGTGCTCTGCCCGTCCCTGGGGGCATCAACGGGGGCGGCGATGGTCGGACGCGGGGTCCACCCGAAGATCGGGATCGCTGCGACCGCGGAGGCTGCGCTGGAGCGCTTACCTTTTTGCAGCCGGGCGGAGACGGAGATGATCCGCCCCTGATCCGCGTTGCGGATCGGGTACATGCCGACATACACACCGGGGGTCTGCGCCGATTCGCTCATCGAAATGTCGTGCGCGGCCCCGGTGATGGCCAGCATGGCCTGTCCCGCCGGGGCACCGACCATGACGACGGAGAGGTAGTCTCTCGGCTTGAGTCCGGCCGGTGAACTGACCGTCACTGAACTGATCAGGCCGGTCGGAGCGGCGACGGCGAACGTCCATTCGGCGCGCGTGGTGTTGCCGGCGCGATCCCGGATCAGTGCCTGGACGCGGACCGGTCCCGGCCGGAATGGGACCTGCGGTGTGTACGCGGCAAACGCCCCGGTGATGGCGGTCCGCCGGGTGACGTCCTGGCCGTTGACGAGGAGCGCCACGCGGGACGGTACGACGGCTGTCTCACCGTCATGGAATCGGACCACGATGTTGGGCCGGAGATTCGCGATGCGGGCGCTGGCCCCTGGCTGGCGGTCGGTGATCTCCGGCGGGCGGGCGTCGATGATGACCGGCTGCGCGCCGGCCTTGACGGCTTGCTTCTCTCCCACTTTCAGGGTGCCGATGATGCCGGCGATTCGCGCAGCGTCCCCCGGCCGGATCACGTACGTCCCCACGTAGGACGCGGTCTGCTGATCCCGCGACGAACGGGTCTCGCGCATCCCGACGCCCGATGCGATTCCGACCAGGTGGAAGGTGGCGGTCCCTCCTGACGTCCCAACCAATCGGACGGTTAGACGCGCCCCCGCGGACAGGGGACCCCGCGCATCGTGGGACACGGCCTCGATCTGAGCACCAGGAGCCGATGGGGGCGGCGATGCGGCCAGAGCGGTGCTGGCGACTAAGAGCAAGATCACAACGATGCCTGCGATCCTCACCACCAGCGCGCTTCCCCTCGGCGAGGTGACATCCAGGCGCCTCTATCGAACGGCTTATGTTCCCCTTATCGGATGACTGATGTGTTTTGGGAAGTGGGTAGCCTTTCCTGCCTGTTCTTCCCCGCCCGGAGCATTCGAAACCACACCGTACCCAAACTACGTCGTTCGATGGATGGCCCCGGCTGAGGGCCGGCGGGCGGTCTCCCAGACAGACGCCGTCGAGCTACGCCGGCTTGGTCGCGCGGATCGTCGCGCTAAAGAGAGGGACCCCGCTGCCTCCGGCTGGCTCGATGACCTCGATTCCGGTGAACCCTGCTCCCCGGATGGCCGCCAGGTACTCCTCGATGTCCAGCGCGCCGGC